>NZ_CAXTGZ010000183.1:0-10284 GCF_964243625.1 uncultured Caballeronia sp. | reverse complement strand
GCCGTGATCACGCCGGCGCAGAGCAGCACGAGCAGGCCCAGCACGATGGCAAGCTGCAGGAAACGTCGATTCATGGGTAACCGGATGCTCAATGGAAAATCCCGGGGCACTTGCGTGGCCCGGGGTTTAAAAAATTCGAAGGTTTCGTGGCACGAGCGTCGCAGCCGGCTTCAATCTGCTTCAATCGCTCGCCCAAAGTCGCGACGTTACAGTGAAATCCGAATTCGCGCAGGACGTGCGGCGATATCCACTGTGTTCACACGTCACTGTTGCGCATGTTCAGCGGCATCTTCTATCACAGCCGCGACCTGCTTCGGACGCGATTCGTAGACCGAGTGGCTCGCGCCCGGAATCACGGTCGTTCACGTCCTCGCAAAAGTTCAATGGAAAGCATCTGCAGCGCTGCATCGTGGTCGCGCACTTCAAGGCGATGAGTCTGATTCGCCGCAACCGCGAACTCGGTTTCCGGCACGCCTTCGTCATCGACACTCACATGGATCGCGTGCATGGATGCATGACGGCGCTGGTTCGCAAACAGGTTGTGCATGATCGTGAAGAGCCAGGCGCGCGGGAGTGTCTTGATTGCCCGAAGCCGAACGTCCCGAGCTGCCTGATCCTCGATGTACGCCTGCGGCAAGAAAGTGGCCTGGCGCTTCAGGACGACTTGGTGCGAGACGGCCTGCGCATCCCGGTGTAATCCATGACGGGTTACGGCGACATCGAAATGTCGGTGCGGGCGATGAAAGCCGGCGCAGTGGATTTCCTGACGAAGCCGTTTCGCGACCAGGACATGCTCGACGCGGTCGACAGCGCCCTTGCGCGAGAACGAGGTCGCTTTCATGCGGCTGTCGTCCGATCATAACCGGCTTGCAATTTGATGGAATAGAACGGCCCGTTCCAGTGTTTGCCTTTACGAGACCCAGTGTCCACGGGTCAATCGCTCAAGGAAAACCGAACATGCCGCCACATCTCGTGTTCACACAAGAATCGCTGCGCTTTTTGTCGAAGCACGCGCAGCAATATCGCCGGTCAGGAAACCGCTTTAATCTGTCATGGATCGATGTTGTGCTGCTTCTGCTGATCGCGGCACTGCCGCTCGTGCAATTGTCCACGCGATGCGAAATGGCCGCGCTGCTTCTGGTCTACGGCCCGATGCAACTCCTGCGCAGCATTCCCTACGACATTCGCATATTCATCCTCACGCATAGCCGCGTGTCGCTTTCGATCCTGCAGCTGACGAGTCAACCCGCGTTGGCAGAAACCCGCCGAACGGAGATCGAGAGACTCTCGACAACAATCCAGTCGATGCAACCCGTACCTGCCGCGGGCGATCATCGGCAGATGCTGTACGGGCCCATGTCCACGTGAAAATGCGTCTTGTGCAAGGCGTTGTAGTCGGGACCGAGCGTGGTTCGAAACGCGTGGCAAGCGCCTTCATGCACGCGATGCAGGAAAGCCCCGTCCCGTGAAGCATCGTCCCAACCGTCAAGCGTGATGCGCTTGCCACCGGCGAGCACGAAGCCCGTCAAATCGATGGCATTCGCGCTTGCGTGCTGGCTGAGCGCCGTGTCCTGCTGATGATTGACGTTGCGGCATGCATAGCTGCCGACATGTTCCACGTGCGACACGCGCTCGCCGTAAAGCTCGGCGGCGGCGGGCTGTAGATACTGATGCTCGAAGAAGGCGATTCCGACCGCGAGCGGACAAGTGGCCATGAACGGCGAGCTGAAACGCAGACTCTCCGATTGCGTGATGCGCACCACATCCTTCAATACACACCCGCCCGGCCCTGATGTATCAGCAACCGGCCGATACACAAGACCCGACTGTTCGAGTGCGGCCGCGCAGAGTGTTGCATCATGCGTAGTCCGCCACATCTTCAACGTTGTGAGCGGTCCCGGGGGTGCGTGAACATCGATTGGTGTGAACGGGTTGTATCGATCGGGCACGGCGACGCGCCCCACCTGCACCAGATAACCGAACGCCATCGCGGCAAAGAACGCAAGCAACAACACAACTGAAACGATCCGACTCGTCACCCTGCGCTCCGCATCCGGTCAAGGCCGACAGAGGCAGCACGACGCATGCCTGTAAGAGGCTTAGCTGACTTCTTCGGTCTGGCGGATGCGGGGCAGCATGCGGTCGAACTCGCGCTTGACGATGCCGTAGCATTCGCACGCACGCTCCTCCAGTCCCGCACGATCAAGCACCTTGATACTGCCGCGGCTGTGATGGATCAGGCCGGCATCGTGGAGTTTTCCTGCCGCTTCGGTCACGCCTTCACGGCGCACGCCCAGCATGTCCGCGATCATTTGTTGCGTGACTTGCAGATTGTCAGTCGGCGTACGGTCGATCTCGATCAGCAGCCAGCGGCACAACTGCTTGGAGAGCGAGTGATGACGGTTGCACGCCGCGGTTTGCGCGACCTGCGTCAGAAGTGCTTGCATATAGAGAAGCATCAGGCGGCGCAGGAAGTCCGAGCGGCCGAACTGTTCACGCAAGGCCGATGCGCTCATGCGATAAGCGAAACCCGGGCACTGGACCTGGACGCGAGTGGGCATCGTGTCGCCGCCTGTCAGCACTGGAACACCCGTCATGCCTTCACGGCCGATAGCTGCGATCTCGACCGAACCGCCGTCTTCCATGGTGTGGAGAAGCGAGATGATGGCCGTCGTCGGAAAATACACATGCTGAATACGCTGTCCCGAATCGCAAAGCAACTGCTCGGTACGAAGCTGAACAAGCTCGAGGTGGGGCGTGAGCGCTTGCCATTCGTGCGCGGGAAGCGCACCCAACAGATGATTGCCGTGCAGGTCGGACTGAAGGGTCAGCATGATGATCTTCTCTTTATATTTTTGCGCGGTGCGCCGTTTTTTTATTCCGGCCGGTTTCGCATTTCGTGATGCATCTGACGGCATCAATCTAAAACCCGATTCCTGGCCAGCCCCGAAGCAGTTCGTGCCTGTCGTTTGTTTCTCTTTGTTTCAACATTAACGAGTGCTGCACCACATACTTAGCGAGGACCGTGCCAGAGAGCCTCAAACTCAATGCCAGCAAGGGCATAGCCGGGCTATGCAGCAGCGCACATTCAGGGGGTAAAGGTTTACGTTTCAGTTTTGAACAGATCGGGACGGTCGCGCGTTTATCCGTCGGATTAATTCCTGCTATCACTTTTGTCTGCCAAATGCCTTGCCGGAGGCCCTTCGCGGGCTCCGGAATGCATGGAAATCGAGGCTTTCCCGGTGCGAAGCCTTGTAGGGAAGGCATGCGCAGGGCGTTTTTGAAAATGATGCAAAACTGTTCCATCAATACCGCGGGCAGCGGGCAAAGCATGCCCAATCGCCTGCGAATGGGCCGCAGGCGCGTGTTGAGATGGATGGAAGCCCTGCGCGCTGTGGTTGCGAGCCGGGCCGGAGGGCGGCATCGCAATGATCGAAAAATGTTGCGTTGTTGTCGCAAAGGCCTCAGGCCCCGCTTTTTCTCACTTCTTTTTCGCCGCCCTGCTTCGCGGTTTTGGGCCGAGTTCAATCCAGACTGGCGCGTGATCGCTTGCATGCGGCTGGTCGCGCACCCAGCGGTCGACGCCCGCGCCACGGAGCTTCGGCGCCAGATCCGCACTCAGAAGTACATGGTCGATCCGCAGGCCGGAATTCGTCTTCCAGTGTTCGCGAAAGTAGTCCCAGAACGTGTAGATGCGTTCGTCGGGATGCGTCGCGCGCAGCGAGTCCGTCCAGCCTTGCTCCAGCAGACGCGCATAGCATTCGCGGCTCTCGGGCTGCAGCAACGCGTCTTTCTTCCACGACCGTGTGTTGTAGATGTCTTCGTCGGTGGGAATGACGTTGAAGTCGCCCGCCAGCACCACCGGATGGCCGCTCGCATAAAGCGTCGCCGCATATTCGATCAGACGCTCGAACCAGGCAAGCTTGTAGTCGAACTTCGGACCCGGCTGCGGATTGCCGTTGGGCAGATAAAGACAACCGATCAACATGCCGTCGACCGCTGCCTCTATATAGCGGCTATGGGTATCGTCCTCGCCGCCCGGCAAGCCGCGGCGGCTTTCAAGCGGATCGGCGCCCTTTGCGAGGATCGCCACCCCGTTCCACGATTGCTGACCATGCCAGATCGCGCCATAACCGGCTGCGCGGATTTCATCGATGGGAAACGCCCCGTCCTGCGCCTTGAGCTCCTGCAGGCAAACCACATCCGGCGCTTCGCGCTCCAGCCACTCAAGCAAGGCGGGCAACCGCGACCGGATGCCATTGATGTTGAACGTTGCGATCTTCACGCTGGCGCCTCCCCTGGGGGTAACTGATTTCACGACCCTACGCAATCTTCAGGCCTTCCATCATCGCCATTCACGACGAACACGCAAGCGCTGTCCCCGTGGACCTGCGTCACGCGTTCTGAGGCATCGCGCGCCCAAGGCCTTCGAATTCGAGGGCGGGCATCGGGCGTCCGAGCAGGAATCCCTGTAAGGAGTCGCACCCAAGGCGCGTCAGCAGATCCTGCTGCGCGTCGGTCTCGACGCCCTCAGCCACGATCTTCAGATTGAGCGTCTGTCCGAGCGCGATGATCGCCGCTACGATCGCCGCGTCCTCGCCGCCGGCGACGAGTTCGCTCACGAACCCGCGATCGATTTTCAGCTCGCTTGCCGGCAGGCGCTTGAGATAAAGCAGGCTCGAATACCCGGTGCCGAAATCATCGATGGAAATGCGCACGCCAAGCGCACGCAGGCGTTCGAGAATCTCGAGGCTGGTATCGACGTCACGCATGGCCGTCGATTCCGTGATCTCCAGTGTCAGCGCGTCGCCTTCGAGCTGATACCTTTCCAGCGCGCTCTTCACGGCCGGCACGAGCCGCGCGTTGCCGAACTGCAGGGCCGAGATGTTGACGGCCATCGTAAGCGTGGGACGCCCCGCGCGACGCCATTGCGAAACCTGCCGGCACGCTTCGTCGATAACCCATTCCCCTATCTGCACGATCAGACCGGTCCGCTCCGCGATCGGAATGAACGTGTCGGGTGGAATGAGGCCGCGTGTCGGATGATTCCAGCGCAGCAACGCTTCGACGCCCGTGATCGGTCCGCTCGGGGCGACGAATTTCGGCTGGTAGTGCAGGACGAACTGACGCCGTTTGCGCGCGAGCCGCAGGTCTTGCAAAAGCGCAAGGTGATCTTCCGTGTGCGTATTCATTGCACCTTCGAAGAAGCAAGCCTGATTGCGGCCAACGGATTTCGCGTGATACATCGCGACGTCCGCGTTCTTGAGCAAGACTTCGACTTCCTCGCCGTCACCCGGATACAACGCAATGCCGATGCTCACCGAGACCCGCAGATCATGTCCCGCGACATTGAACGGGTCGTCGATAGCCGAGACCAGCTTGTCCGCGATGATCGATGCATCGGCCGGTTCGCGCACGCTCGCGATCAGCACGAATTCATCGCCTCCTACCCGCGCACACGTGTCCTGCAAGCGGACGTTGGCGCGGATGCGGTCGGCTGTCTGCATGAGCAGCAGGTCGCCGATGGCATGTCCGAAGGTATCGTTCACGCTCTTGAAACCGTCGAGGTCGAGAAACATCACCGCAAAGCACTGCTGGGTGGAATCAGCCAATTTGGCGGAATCGATCGCGGACTTCAGGCGTTCTTCGAGCAGCACGCGGTTCGGCAACTTGGTCAGGTTGTCGTGCAGGACCAGATACGACAACTCCTCGTTCGCTTCTTCCAGCGACGCCGAGAGCGCCGCGGTCTGCATCTCCAGCCGCAGGTCGAGCACCGACGTGATCAGCACGACGGCAAGCACGGCGATCGTCACAACGATGATCGGCAGCGCGAGCGTATCGTTATGCAATCCGCCACGCGCGGCGCCGCAAATCGAGCCCAACGGAAAACGCGCCGCCGCCATGCCGGTGTAGTGCATCGCTACGACGGCCCCGCCCATCACGAGCGCGGCGCCGACCCGGTAGCTGCGCACGCGCGAGCTATAGGCGCGCAGCCGGAACGCAATCCACAGCGCCGCGCCGGCGGCCGTGACGGCGATTGCAACGGAAGCGGCGACCAGCGACGGGATATAGACAATGCCCGGTTCCATCTGCAACGCGGCCATGCCGGTGTAGTGCATCGCGGCAATGCCACCGCCCAGCAGCAACGCGCCGAGGACGAGGTGCTTGCCCGGAAGATTGTCCCGGCTGGCGATCCACAACGCGAGCAACGATGACGCAACCGCGATCAGAAGTGATACCACGGTCAGGCCGAAATCGAACCCGAGCTTGATCGGCAGATGAAAGGCGAGCATGCCGACGAAGTGCATCGACCAGACGCCGAGACCCATTGCAAGCGCGCCGCCGCACAGCCACCAGCGGGCGGACACGCGCCCGGCGCTCGAGATCCGGCCGACGAGGTCGAGCGCCGTGTACGACGCCAATACGGCGACAATAAAAGAGAACAGCACCAGCAGGCTGTCGAAACTCCCCACTAACATTGACATGCTCCGGATCGACGACGTAAATCCCGACGCGAGAAAGTCAGGTATGCGTTCGTTTAACGTCTGAAAAGGCCCGGACTTTATGGCGAATTACATCTGCCTTCAAAGATTGGCCAAAAATTCCTGCATATCGAGCTTATGTCCATGTGGAACGACCAAGGATGCCGGTTCGGACGTGTTTCGACGTGGATCAGGCGCGGCTGCCGTACTTCGTCTCGATGACCTTCACGAGCGCGTGCAGCACGCGATTAGCCGGCGTGGCGATGCCATGCGTTTCCCCCAGCCGCACGATCAACCCGTTCAGATGATCGATCTCGCTGGGCTTCGAACGCGCGACGTCTTGCGCCGTCGATGAATATTGCGTCGGCATCTTCTCTGCGATCATGCGCACGGACGCATCGACATCGCCGGGAATGGTGATGTTTTCCGCCTTCGCGACTGCGAGGCATTCCCCGACGATATCGCGCATGCACGCCTGGATGCTTGCGTTCCCGGCGAGGGGTCCATAGGGCAGCTGCGCGATCGCGGAGAGCGCGTTGTACGCGCAGTTCAGGATCAGCTTGGCCCAGAGCGCGCCGCGAACGTTGGGGGAGATTTCGGTGGGGATCTGCGCATCGATCAGCTCGCGGGCGACGGCTTCACTTTTATTCGATGGCTCGATCACCAGGTCGCCGCGCCCGTGATGCCGCACGTGACCCGGACCTTCCATGCCGGCCGCCACATAGACAACGGCCGCAGCCACTTCCTGCGCTACGACCGTGCGCACGCGGTCGGCGTTATCGACACCGTTTTGCAGGACGAGCACCAATGCATCCTTGGCGAGATGCGGTTTGATTTCGGCGGCGGCGCTTTCGGTATCGGTGGATTTCACGCAGAACAGCACGAGCGATGCACCTTCGACCGCACTCGCGTGCGTGCTCGCGGTCACGCGCACGTGTTCGTCGAAGGTCAGGGTCTGCATGCGCAAGCCGTCACGCGTGATCGCCTCGACGTGATTCGGGCGGCCGATCAGCGTCACCTCATGTCCTGCTCGCGCCAGCATGCCGCCGTAATAACAGCCGACTGCGCCTGCACCCATCACTGCTATTTTCATCGTCGTAATCCGTCTGTCGAAAGTGATGCGGGATTTTCCCACAGTTGCGATGACGGGTTACGAGAGCCCCTTGCTAAGGCGCCGCCGATGCGCTCGCCGGGTCGATGGTCGGCGCCAGGTCCGGAACCAGCCCGGCAAAACCTTCGTCGCGTATGTCGCTGGGCTCGGAGTGCGGCGGCTGCAGGATGGGTGGCTGCGGGGCTGATGAAGATGCCGGAGCCTTGGCCACGACCGGAGGCGCAATCCGGCGCGGCGGATTACGCTTCACAGGCGCGGCCTTCGGCTCGGGCTTCGGCGCGAACACGCGTTGATACCAGTCGTGCAAGCGGTTGCGCATTGACTCGAAGAAGCCGGTTTGCGGTTCCATCACGAAACGCTCGCGCGGATCGATCATCCGGTTTCTCAACGAGCGCTGGAAGAAGTCACCGACGATAGGCAACGCACTATGCGCGCCCTGCCCCCAGTAGTCGCTGCGCAGCGTCACGCGGCTGTCGTTGAAACCGACCCACGCACCCGCAACGAGTTGCGGATGCATCAGGATGAACCAGCCATCGGCGTTGTCCTGCGTCGTGCCGGTCTTGCCTGCAACATCGGCGCGAATGCCGAAGCGGTTCCGGATGGCCGTGCCTGTCCCGCGATTCACCACGTCCCGCATCACGTCGAGCAGTTCATGATCTGCGGCTGGCGAGAGCGCCTGCTCGGGTTTGTTCGGCGCAAATTGCGCAAGCACCTCGCCCTTGCGGTTTTCGATACGCGTCACAAGCATCGGTTCGATACGCGCGCCGCCATTGGCGATCGTGCCGTAAGACGCGACCATCTCCTTGAGCGTGACGGGGCTCGTGCCGAGCGCAAGCGACGGCACCGCGTCGAGCGGGCTGTCGCGCACGCCCATCGCACGTGCGAGTCTCGCGACCTTGTACGGGCCGACGTTTTGCACGAGTTGTGCGGTAATGCGGTTGCGTGAGTAAGCAAGCCCGTCGCGCAACGTCACGGGCCGTCCGCTTGGCGGCGTTTCGTCGTTCGGACGCCAGATTTCCCCGCCAGCAAGCGGGATCTCGACGGCTTGGTCGACAAGGGTATCGTCCGGTTTCGAGCCCTGCGCAAAGGCCGCGCCGTACACGAAAGGCTTGAACGTGGAACCCGGCTGGCGGCGCGCCTGCTGGACGTGATCGAACGGATCCGTGCTGAAGTCGCGACTGCCGACCCACGCCTTCACTTGCCCGTTACGTGGATCAATGGCGAGAAACGCCGCCTGCACACGCGTTTTGTTGTCGCACAGCGCCTGCATGAAGGGGCGGTCGGCGTTGAGATGCTTGATGATATCGGCATCGGTTTGTCCGGCATCTTTCGCCGCGCGATACTGCGGCGTCTCGCGCACGAACGCGCGGACCACATCGGCATTGCCGCCATTGCAGCCGCTGCGCGCGCCCCATGCGGCATTGGCGATCGGCTGAAGCTGGCTGCCTTGCCAGATGACCGCTTGCGTCGCCATGGCCTGCAGGCGTGAATCGATGGTCGTACGCACTACCAGTCCATCCGAATAGATGTTGTAGTCGTTGCTGTCGGCCCAGTCGATCAGCCACCTGCGCAACTGCTGCGCAAAATGCGGCGCGCGGCCGGGCGCCTCGACCTGCCGTTCAAAGTCGATACGCAATGGCCGGCGCCGGAGCGTTTCATAAGCGGCCGGCGACAGATGCCCGAACTTGACCATCTGCGCAAGCACGGTATTGCGGCGCTGCACGGCGCGCTCCGGATTGATCACCGGGTTGTAGTAGCTATTGCCCTTGAGCATCCCGATCAGCGTGGCGCTTTCGAGCAGATCCAGATGGCCGGCGGATTTATCGAAGTAAGTACGCGCCGCCATTTCGATGCCATACGCGTTGTACAGGAACGGCACCGTGTTCAGATAGGTTTCGAGGATCTCGCTCTTGGTATAAAGCGCTTCGATCTTGAGCGCGGTGATCGCTTCCTTGAGCTTGCGTGTGAGCGTCTGCGAACGGCCGATCTCATCGGGATAAAGATTGCGCGCGAGTTGCTGACTGATCGTCGAGCCGCCCTGGCGGCTGCCGGAAAACGTGTGCAGCGCAGCGGACCCGGTGCGGCGCCAGTCGAGGCCGTGGTGCGTATAAAAGCGATGATCCTCGGTAGCGATCAGCGCATCGATCACGTTCGGCGAGATATCCGCAAGGTGCACCCATTCACGGTTGGTCGGGCGAAACTCGGCGAGCAGCTTGCCATCGGCGGAATAGAGTTGAGCAGGTTGCTCGATCTTGGCACGACGCAGATCCCCGATGCCCGGCGTAAAGGGGATCAGCAACAGCACATAGAGCAGCGCGACTGCGGGAATGGCCACGAGCGTGCGACCCACGCCGCGACGCGTGGGATGGCGCAAGTGCGCAATGCACATAGCGGCATACGGCTTGATCCAAGCCGCCAGCTTTGAACCGGAATGTCGAAGAACAGAGAGGTCTAAACGCTTCACACTGGCTTACCAACAGCTGACGAAGGCTGAATGCTATCAAAATGCCGGCGCCGTCCCGCATCAGCCACGAGCGGGTTAATCGGATTAGCATAGGCCTGCGTTCAAAAATGGAGACAAACGCAATGAGCCAATATCACTCGATGTCCTGCCCATGCTGCGCAATTGAAGAGCGCGGTCTTGATCGACGAGGGTTTATCCGGCTGGCGGGTGGCGCCGCCGCGGCGCTG
>NZ_CAXTGZ010000182.1:0-10288 GCF_964243625.1 uncultured Caballeronia sp. | reverse complement strand
GTTATCGACGTAATGAAACGACGCCCCCGTCATGTTCACAGGTGCGACGGGTTGGGTCTGCATTGTGGTCCAGTCGATCACCTTTTCGCCGCGGGCGCCATGCAGCGCGTCGAGCGTCGCGTAAGCACCACGACGTTCATAAGGCGAATCGAGGCGCGTCACGCCCGGATGAATGTTCGCAATCCGCCGGTTAAACACCGCACCGGGACGCACGAGTTCATCGAGGATCACGAGCAGTCCGTCGAGCACGACACAATCCGCTTCGAGTTCGAGCAGCTTTTCAAGCAAGCGATGCTCGAACGCGCTTTTTTGCGGCACGCGTTCAGGCGCGTTCCGCGCGAGTCGCCTGTAAGTGGATGGAATTGCGTGCAGCAGGTTGTTGACCTCTTTCCCATGCACACGTAAATCGGCTGGATGAATCCACTGCTTGCCCGGCTGGCACGAAAAGCCGTAGTGCCTGAGCTTTTCGCGATCCGCGGGCGAGCCTTCATCGTCGTCGTAGATCACGCCCTCCAGCGAGTAGTGATCGCCGAGCGGGGTAGTGTTCAGGCGGTCAGCCAGGAATTCGAGCGGCGACTTCATGTATCGAAGACCGCCCTTGTATTCGATCTGCTGCCCCGCACGGTCTGCGGCAGCGTTCCTCAGCGACAGGATATAAACGAGTTTTTTCTTCGACATGACGTTGGATTGAAGATCGGGAGATTTGGTGCAAACGCGCGGTCCGGATGCACCGCGCGCTCCTGCTCAACAGGTGAAGATCAAACCTTGCTTACCAGTCGTATCTTGCAGTCGCCACCACGGTGCGTGGGTTGCCGTAGAAGCACGTCGATGTCGACTGGCAACCGCTGACGAACGTGCGGTTGAAGATGTTCTGCGCATTGACCGCGAAGCGCCAGTTACGCGTGTCGTAGTGGATCGCGGCGTCGTACACGGTGTAGCTCGGCACGTAGAGCGAGTTGTCGTAGGCGCCCGCCAGTCCGCTTTGATACCTGATACCCGCGCCAAGACCGAGACCCGCGAGCGGACCCGTATGCCAAGTCCAGTCGCCCCAGAGCGAAGCCATCTGGCGCGGCAACGGAATCGACACCGGCCACTTGTTGAGCGAGTCGTCGTTGGCCTTGATGTTCTTCACATCCTGATACACGTATGCCGCGATCACCGATACATTGCGCGTCACCTTGCCGACTGCGCTCAACTCGATACCGCGCGAACGCACTTCGCCCGTCTGAATCGAAAACGTATTGGTCGGATCGGTTGGATCAGGCGTGAGGACGTTGGTCTGGTTGATCTGGTAGACCGCTGCGTTGAGCATCAGGTTTTTGCTCGGCGGCTGCCAGCGCAGACCTGCTTCGATCTGCCGGCCTTTCGTGGGTTCAGCCAGGCCGCCGCCGGCCAACTTCACGCCAACCGTAGGATTGAACGATGTCGCGTAATTGACGTAAGGCGACAGTCCGTAGTCGCCGAGGAACACCAGCCCCGCGCGTCCCGAGAACGCATGATCGTCCTGCTTGAACTGCGTACCCGCGACCAGGTCGTCCTGCTTCGTGTTGCTCCAGTCCTGACGGCCGCCGAGCGTCAGCACCCAGCGCTGCCACTTGATCTGGTCCTGCGCATAGACGCCGAAGCTGTCCATCGATGAACGCGTATTGGTTTGCCCGTACGAATCGGGACCGGCGAAGATCGCGGTCGATACCGGCGTATAAACCGGGTTGTACATGTTCAGGCTTGGCCCTTGCGCAAGCCATTCGCTGTCTGTGGTGTTCTGGCGGTTGTATTCAAAACCGAGCAGAAGCGTATGCTCGACCGGACCGGTGCCAAAACGCGCTTGCGCCTGATTGTCGACATCGAAGCGGCTGTAGTTCGGCTGGAACAAGCCGGCGTAACGCGACATGGTCTGCTGCGTCGGGTCGCTGGCATCGAGTCCGGCGCCCCATACCGCGCCCTGATCGAGCGACAGGTGCATCCAGCGCACGTTCTGGCGAAACGTCCAGATGGGATCGAACTTGTGCTCGAACTGATAACCCACCGACCATTCTTTCTTGCGGTAGTACGAATACGTTGGATCGCCCGTGTACAGGTCCGGTGAGATCTTGCCGTTGGGATTGGGCAGGACGGTGCCTTCGGCGGGCAGGAAGTTGTTCGATGCGTCGCCCCAATCCTGCAAATAGCTCGCCGCAATCGTGAGCGATGTACTTGCGGTCGGCTGCCATTTGATTGAAGGCGCGAACGATACGCGTTGTTCCGCATGCGGACCCGTCAGCGAGTTGCCGTCACGTCCTACACCAACGAACCGATACGACAAGGTTCCGTCCTTGTCGATCTTGTCGCCAATGTCGAACGCAATCTGCTTGCGTGCGTAGTCGCCGAGTTGCATCTCGACCTGACGCACGCGTTCGCCGTTCGCGAGCTTGCTCTGAATGTCCACGATCGCACCCGGATCGCCCTGCCCGTACAGCACCGATGTCGGCCCGCGCAGGATCGTGATGCTGTCGATCATGTAGGGATCGACGCGCCAGCTCGCCAGGTTGAGCGTGTTGGGAACCTGCAGCCCATCCTGGAACACGCTTGGCGTGAAGCCCCGCAACGCCGAGTACCAGTCCGATCGAACATCCGCTCCATACGATGAAAACCCAGGCGTATAACGCAAGGCTTCATTTATGCTGGTCGCGCCGGTCTGCTCCATCTGCGCGGCCGTGATCACGTTGATGGTCTGCGGGATCTCGTTGATCGGCGTATCGGTCTTCGTGCCCGTCGCGCTGCGTTTTGCCACGAGCCCGACCGTGCCGTCTCCTTCCGATCCCGCATTGACCGTTATCGCAGGCAAGGTGTCGCCCGGCGTTGCGCCTTGTTGTGTCTTGCTATCCGGCTGTGCGCCCTGGGTCTGCGTACCCTGGGCTGCTGCCTGGGCGTGCGCATATCCGGCCGCCGCTGCGTAGAATGCGATGCCCGTCGCTGCCGCGATCGCACTCCGACGCGTCCCTGTTGCCCACTCCATTTCCGTCGCTCCAAATCACAATGCGGCCTTTTCTCGTGGCCGCGGTTTTATCAAAGAGCGATAGCCATGCGGCCGTCGCTCATCCCGTTTTTTTGTTGGGCTGGAATCCGGCTGGCCGGCCGGTCCCGTGCCGCGTGCTCGGCGAGCGACGCGACAATCTCATCCGAGCGCAGCGCCAGAACTGACAACAGCGTGTCGGACAATCCGTGGCTGTCTTCACAGCAGCCTTGCAAATAAATACGTGGTTTAAAATGCTCCGGCGTGGCGAGCCGGTAGTCGCGTTCGACGTCGCCTTTCACGAGTGCATCGCCGAGATGCGGTGCAAGACCATCGAGTAATGCGATATGCGTGTCGCGCCTGTAGCCCGTCGCGAGTACGAGCGCATCGAAGCGTTCGGCGCGCGCAAGTCCTGTCAGGTTGTCGCGTAACGTCAGTTCGATCTGGCCGTCCGTCGCGCGTACAGCCGCTTCGATCCCGGTGTTCGCAAGCAGGCGGTGACGGAGATCGTCGGAGACGTTTTGCAGGTAAAGCATCTCGTAGATCTGTTCGATCAACGGCCGGTCGACGACCGCATAATTGGTATCGCGAAACCGCTCGATCAGCGAACGGCGGCCATCTTTCGACTGCCCGTAAACCACGTCCGTGTAGGCAGGGCTGAAGATCTCGTTGACGAACGGCGTATCGTCGGCGGGCTTGAGCGCGCCCGAGCGGATCACCAGGCTCGCATCGACATGCGGAAAACGCCGCGACATATCCACGAATACTTCGGCGGCGCTCTGTCCGCCGCCGATCACCGCGACGCGTTTGCGGGGCGCATCGGTGGCCTTGCCGACCACGCGGTCGATCGATGTCAGATAAGTCGATGAATGGATCACGTTGTGGCTGCCGAGCGCCGCGAACGCCTCGGGAACCTGCGCCGCTCCGCCGATACCCACGGACAACGCCCGCGTGACGCGCTGCCATTCGCGGCCTTCCCGATCGCACGACCAAACGCGCAGAGCGCCGATTTCCTTGCTGCTTCCCGGGCTATGAACCGGTTCGATCGATGTAACGGTTTCGCCGTAATGCAGCCGCTCTTCGAAGGCATCGGCGACCCAGCGCAGATAGTCGTGAAACTCCACGCGAGTCGGATAGAAGCTCTTGAGGTTCACGAAGTCGTTGAGACGGCCGCGTTCGAACAGATAGTTGATGAATGTGAAGCGGCTTTTTGGATCGCGTTGCGTGACGAGATCCTTGAGGAAGGAAATCTGCATGCGGCAGTCGTCGAGCAGCATGCCTCGATGCCAGCCGAACTCGGGCTGCCGTTCAATAAAACAATGCGCAAGCCGTGACGTGGCGGCCTCTTCGGCAAGACGCACGGCCAGTGAAAGATTCGACGGTCCGAAGCCGACGCCGATCAGATCGAATACGGTGTCTCTCTGCATGTCTCAGGTCCCTTATCGGTTTGCGGTGGCGCGTTGAAAAGGCGCGCGGCGGTTGAGTTGATCGGTCACGGTTCGCGCAATTCCACGTTCGACGCCACCTTCGAAGCAAGGCCTGCAATGCTGGGCGCTTCGAAGACATCGCGAATGGCCAGTGCAAAACCGGCTGCACGGGTTGCATCGATAAACCGCACGACATCGAACGAGGTCGCGCCGGCTTCGAAGAGGTTGTCGTCGTGGGACAGCGGCGGCCCGTTGAAAACGTCGCGCCAGAGATGTTCGAGCGTGTGTGCTGTCGAAGCGGCCTCGGCATCCAGCGTGAATGGTTCGGGTACGCTCGATGTCGCTTTGAATCGCGGGTTCGCCGCGTCCAGGGCAACGCTCGGAGCGTCGACGAACTTCGTCACCACGTCGAGATACTCTTGCGCCAGCGCCTTGGCGAATGTCGCATCGACCAGTTCATTTGCGTATGAGAACGCACCCGTCACGCGTCCATCGCGATGTTCGACAATATCCAGCTCCAGCTCGAAGACCACATGGTGCCGGACGTCGTTGAACCCCTCGAGCGAAAGGCCCGCCCAGCTCCGCGCGATCGTTGCAGCCGGGCGCAAGTAGTTGAACATCACCTGGAAGAGCGGATTCGTCAGACCTTCGCGCGGTGCGCGCAACGCCGCGACGACGTCGGCGAAAGGCGTATCTGCATGCGCGTAAGCCGCAAGCGCTGCGTCGCGCACTGCATCGAGGATGGTCGCCGGCGTATCGCGTTCCGCGAGTTGCGTGCGAACGACCACCGCGTTGATGAAGAGGCCAAGCGCGTGACGCGCGGCATCGCCGGAATGCTCGCGGGTTGAAGAAAGCACGCCGATGGGTTGATCGGACACGCCCGTCAGCCGGTATAACGCCACATTGAGCACGGCGTGCAGCAGCATGGGCAGCGTCGCGTGTGCTTCCACGGACATCGCGAGGGCTCGGCGTATGAGCGTTTCATCGAATTCGAACGCGATACGGCTCGCTGTCCAGCGCGGTTGCATCGCGCGGCCTGATGGGGGCGCCGGCAGGATGCTTGATGAGCCGATGTCCAGCGTTCCGAGCGCATCGCGCCAGAACGCAATGCGTGATTGCGGCGCAGACAGGGGAAGAATTGGCGGCATCGGCAAGGCGCGCGCAACAGGCGAACCCGATATCACCCCGACGTACGTTGAGCGGACTTCCTCGAGCCAGAGGTCGATCGATTGTCCGTCCGAGACAATGTGATGAATCACGAGCGACAGGACATGATCATCTTCGGCAAGTCGCAGAAGCCGGACACGCCAAAGCGGCGAGGATTCAAGCAGGTCAAACGGCGTCAATGCGTCCTCGTCCGTGAGCTCGTTCGCACGCGCAACGCGTGACGGTTCGTTCGAGAGATCGATCACACGGAGTTCAACCGGACAGGACCCTTCGATACGCTGACCCGGATGCCCGCCCGTTCGTTCCACAAGACGCGTGCGTAGCGCAGGATGCCGCGCGGCAGCTTGCGCAAACGCTTCACGCAGTGCATTGGCGGAAAGCGTGCCGCGCAGGCGCAACGCGATGGGGATGTTGTAAGCGGCGCTGTCCGGCTGCGAACGCCACAGGAACCACAATCCGAGCTGCGCGGCTGACAGTGGCAAGATGCCGTCGGCATCGGGGGTCGGTTGTTGTCCAACCGATCCGTCGAGCATCGCGTCCACAAGTCTGGAAAGCGCTACACGTTGGGCGTATTGCGACAAAACCGGCGCCTCGAAAAGCGTGCGCACCGGCACGTCCCGTCCAAGCTGCTCGGCGACGCAAGTCGCAACCCGCACGGCCGCGAGCGAATGACCACCGAGTTCGAAGAAATGATCTGCGCGACCAACGCGTTTTACCGTTTCCGCGCCAAGCACTTCGCGCCATATCCTCGCCAGCGCGACTTCCAAAGCATCCGAAGGCGCTTCATAGGCGCGCTGCACACGCTGTGGTTCGGGCAACGCGGCGCGATCGACCTTGCTGTTGGCATTACGCGGCAACGCATCGAGCACGACAATGAACGCCGGCACCATATAGTCCGGCAACGTGTGACGCAGATGCGCGTCGAGCTCGGCGGCATCGGCGCGTGTGGACCGTTTGCGCGCCTCGTCAGTCAGTTCGACGTATGCCACCAGCGCAGCCTGAGCGCCCTTGCCGTTCACTACCGCTACTGCCTCGCGCACATCGTAATGCGCGGCAAGTTGCGCTTCGATCTCGCCAAGCTCTATACGCAAGCCACGAAGCTTCACCTGATGATCCACGCGGCCGATGAAGTCGAACACGCCATCGGCACGGCGCTTCACCAGGTCCCCTGTTCTATACAACCGAGCGCCCGGGACACCGAACGGATCCGGCAGGAACCGCTCCGCCGTCATCGCGGGCCGGTCGAGATATCCGCGTGCAACTCCAACGCCCTCTCCCCCCAGGTACAACTCGCCGATCACCCCAACCGGCAGCGGGTTCAGGCGTGCATCCAGGACATGGGCGGTGCGGGCGCCAACGAGCGTGCCGATCGGAAGGTATGCGCTGTCGGCGAGTTTCGCGGGATCATCGCCGGGATTGAACATCCAGAGCATCGGCGTGATGACGGTTTCGGTCGGGCCATAACCGTTCACGATGCGTGCGTTCGGAAACGCGCGGCGCATCAGTGCGAATGCCTCGCGCGATGTGGCTTCGCCACCTACGGTCAGCGAACGCAACGTAGGCGGCGCCCCATGCGCGAGCGCCCACTCGGCGAGTTGCGTCGCGCAACCCGGCGGCACATACGTCATGGTCACGCCTTCGCGCATCATCATCTTGCAGGTTAGCGCTGGCGGCCACAGGGTGTCCGCGGTGACCGCGACCGCCGCGCCCGACATGTACTGCGAGAACCAACCTTCATGCGAGCCGTCGAAGTTGACGGACTGGAACAGCAGGAAAACGTCGTCTTCGCCCGCTCCGTAACGCTTCGCAATCGCCGTGCAATGCAACGCGAACGAGCCGTGATCGACGATCACGCCCTTGGGCTTGCCCGTCGATCCGGATGTATAGATCACGTAGGCCGCTTGCGTCGGTGCAACGGATGGCAGCGCAGTGCTGTCATCGTGGAAGAGGCTTTCGTCATCGACCAGCCAGACGCGGACACGCTCCGAGACAGGCAGCTCGGACAGACTTGCACGCTCGGTGATGATGTGGACGATCTGCGCATCGTCGAGAATTTGCGCGAGGCGTTCGCGCGGATGACTCGGGTCGAGCGGCACGAACGCACCGCCCGATTTCAGGGCGGCGATCAAACCGACAGGCAGGTCCACCGAGCGGCTGAGCGCCACACCTACACGCATTTCGGCGCTTACGCCTGCAGCAACGAGGCGCTGCGCAAGCTGCGTTGCGCGCGTGTTCACTTCGCCGCGCGTGAGCGAACGCTGCATGTCTGCCACGCCGCGCGCCTCGGGTCTCGCGCACGCGTGGTCGGCTATGCGTTCATGCACCGGCTTGAACCCGTCGTCTTCGGGCGGATTGTGGTTCCAGGCATCGAGCTGGATGCGTTCGGCAAGCGGCAGCCATTGCAGGTCGCCAACCGCAACATCCGGCGTGTCGAGCGCATTCGACAGCAACTCCATGAAACGCTGCGCGAGACGATCGATGGCATCGGCTTCGAACAGATCGAGCGCGTACAGGAAAGAGGCGTCGATGGCACCGTCGTCGCGGAGCTCGAAGTTGAGCGTCAGGTCGAATTTTGCGAACGGCGTGCCGGAGGGCAACTCGGTTACGCGAACATCGGCGAACGACGGAAGCGGACGGCGCGCCCCGAACGCGGCCATGACCTGGAACAGCGGGTGGTGGCTCGCACTGCGCGCAACGCCCGTTGCCTCGACCACTTGCTCGAAGGGCACGTCCTGATGCGCCTGTGCATCGACAAGACTTTGCGCCGTTGCATCGATGAGTGTCCCGAAACTTTGCGTGGCATCGATGCGCGTTGCAACCGTCAGCGTGTTCACGAAGAAGCCGATCAGTCCCGCTGTCTCGGCACGTTCCCGATTCGCGGCGGGCACGCCGATGTAGATATGCGGTTCGCCGGACGCGCGCGCGAGGAGTGCATTGAGCGTCGCCAGCAGGACGGCGAAAGGCGTTGCGCGCCGCGCACGCGCAAGACCCGCGACACGCTGCACGAGCGTTGCGTCGAGCTTGAGAACATGACGCGCGGCGGCTGCGCTGCGTTGTGCCGGGCGCGGTGCGGCGCCGGGCAGCATCAGCACGTCGCGGGCCGGATCGAGTTGCGCGCGCCAGAATTCAAGTTGACGATCACGTCCGCCGGCATCGAGCCAGCGTCGCTGCCACAGCGCGTAATCGGCATACTGGATCGGCAGCGGTTCGAGCGAAACCGCTTCGCCATTTACATACGACCGGTAGAACGATGCCAGCTCCGCCAGCGCCACGTCCCCCGACCAACCGTCCGACACGATGTGATGCGTCGTCAATGCAAGCCAGTGCGTGGTCGCATCGAGACGGATCAGGCACGCGCGCATCAGCGGGCCGTGGGCCAGATCGAAAGGCCCGGACTCATCGGCGAGGGCGAGTTCCTGTGCCCGCACCTCGCGTTCGGCGAGCGGAACGCTGCTCACATCAAATGCCTGCCAGCAGCAGCGCTCGGGTGCACGCACGCTCTGTGATACACCGTCCGCGCCTTCCGCGAAAGTCGTACGCAACGCCTCATGACGCGCAATCAACGCATCGCACGAACGCCGCAGCGCGTGTTCGTCGAGGGCGCCATCGAGACGCAGCCGCTCGGTGATGTGATACGCCGCAGGCTCGTCGATCATGCGTGCATGCAACCAGAGCCTGGTCTGCGCGAACGATGCCGGAACCCTCGCGGAACGCTCGGCGCGCGGCGGTATGGGCAGCATGCGAAAGTCGATACCCGTTGCCGGGAGTCGTTCCAGGAACACCTTGCGTTGTGCGTCAGGCAACTGCGCGAAGCGCACCGCAAGAGAGAGCAGATCCGGTCTTGCCGTCATCGTCGATCCTTGATTCCCGGTCTTCATTGCGCTTCGAGCTCGCCGAGTAATGCATCGATTACGCTTACCGCGTCTTGTCCATTCGCGTTTCCATGTGCGGCAAGTGCGCGATCGATCTCCGCGGCGCAGCGTGTAAGCGTGCGTTGATCGAAGAGTGTGCGTAGCGGAAGCATCAACGACCAGTGAAGGTTGGCCTGTGCATTAGCCTGCGTGGCGAGCAGCGAATGGCCGCCGAGCGCGAAGAAATCATCGTCGCGTCCGATTGATTCGATGCGCAAAACGCGTTGCCAGATCGCGGCCAGATCATGTTCTGTCGGCGTCCGCGGCGACTCTACGGAACGGTCCTCGCGCGTGGGTGCTGGCAGCGCGTTGCGGTCGCATTTTCCGTTCGGCGTAACCGGCAGCGCGTCGAGTTCGATCACGCGGGCGGGCACCATGTAAGGCGGTAGCTGGGCGCGCAACGAATCCAGAAGCGCGGCTTGATCGAGCGCGCCCTCGGCAGCGCGCGCCACGTACGCGATCAATTGTTCTTCGCGCACGATAACCACGGCGTCATGCACGCCGGGATACGCACGCAGCAGCGCTTCGATTTCGCCCGGCTCGATACGTTGTCCGCGCAGCTTCACTTGTGCATCGATACGGCCGAGGTAATCGAGCGCACCATCACTGCGACGGCACGCAAGATCGCCCGTTCTGTACAAGCGCGCGCCCGCCACGAACGGATTGCGGTGGCTGAGGTACTGCGCATCGGCATCCAGATCGCCAGCGCGGTGGAGACCGCACATCGGTCCGGCATCCTGCACCGCGACATCAAGCCGGCGAACATCCTGCTGACCCAGGGACGCGGGGTG
>NZ_CAXTGZ010000181.1:0-10409 GCF_964243625.1 uncultured Caballeronia sp. | reverse complement strand
CCGTGTTGCTGTCGCCGAGCGCGGCTGCGCTGATGGTCGGAGGACCGTCCCAGAAGCCCGTCGTCGATGCCGCACCGCCCGCGCATTGCGCGACGTTTTCGTAGACCTTCAGGTCATCGTAATGATGGCCGTCGCTGAAGCCCTTGACCGACGCCACGATCATCTTCGGGTTCAGTTCGTTCAGCCGTTCCCACGAAAACCCCATCCGGTCCAGCGCGCCCGGGCCGAAGTTCTCGACCAGAACATCGGATTCGCGGATCAGCTTCTCCAGCACTTCCTTGCCTTCAGGCTTCTTGGTGTCGAGCGTCAGCGACTTCTTGTTGCTGTTCAGCATGGTGAAGTACAGCGCGTCGGCGTCTGGAATATCACGCAACTGGTTGCGGGTTACATCGCCTGAACCGGGACGTTCAACCTTGATAACGTCCGCGCCGAACCATGCCAGTAACTGCGTGCACGCAGGGCCTGCCTGGACGTGTGTGAAGTCGATGATCTTGATGCCTTCGAGTGGTTTGCTCATGTGATGTCTCCTTTAGCTTCGCTTTACTTTTTCATCGCCGCGCTTTGCGGGTTGAGGTTCGTCAGACGGCCGCTTTCGGTGCCCGCGGCTTCATCGATCACAGCGTTGATCAGCGTCGGCTTGCCAGACGCGATGCCTTCCTGCAGCGCCTTCGTCAATTCTTCCGGCGTGGTGGCATTGAAACCCACGCCACCGAATGCCTCGATCATCTTGTCGTAGCGTGCGCCCTTCACGAACACGGTCGGCGCAACGTCCTTGCCACCGGTCGGGTTCACGTCCGTGCCGCGATACACGCCGTTGTTGTTGAACACGATGGTGACCACCGGCAGGTCGTATCGGCAGATCGTTTCGAGTTCCATGCCGCTGAAGCCGAACGCACTGTCGCCTTCGATTGCGACCACCGGCTTGCCGCTCGTCACGGCCGCACCGATCGCGAATCCCATGCCGATGCCCATGATTCCCCACGTGCCGGAGTCGAAGCGTTTGCGCGGCTCATACATGTCGATGATGCTGCGCGCATAGTCCAGCGTGTTCGCGCCTTCGTTCACCACGTTGATGTCCGGGCGCGTCTTCAACACATCGCGGATGGCGCGCAGGGCGCTGTGGAAGTTCATCGGCGACGGGTTCTGGTCGAGCGTCGCGGCCATCTTCGCGAGGTTCTTGCTCTTGCGTTCGGTGATCGCGCCGGTCCATTCGACGCTCGGCTTCGCAAAGCCGCCCGACTCAATTTCGTTCAGCAGCGCGGACACGCACGAACCGATGTCACCAATGACGGGCGCCGCGATCGCGACGTTGCTGTCGATTTCCGTCGGCGAGATGTCGATCTGGATGAACTTCTTCGGTACCGCGCCCCACGTCTTGCCCTTGCCGTGCGACAGCAGCCAGTTCAGCCGCGCGCCGATCAGTACCACGACATCGGCTTCCTGCAGCACGAACGAACGGGCAGCAGACGCCGATTGCTCATGGGTATCGGGCAGGAGGCCCTTTGCCATGGACATCGGCAAATACGGAATGCCGCTCTTTTCGACGAATGCGCGGATTTCCGCATCGGCCTGCGCGTACGCCGCGCCCTTGCCGAGCAGGATCAGCGGACGCTTCGCGCCCTTCAACACATCGATTGCGCGCTTCACGGAATCCGGGGCGGGAATCTGGCTCGGGGCGGCATCGACAACCTTGATCAGCGATTGCTGCGCCTTCACAGCGTCTATGGTTTGCGCGAGCAGCTTGGCCGGCAAGTCCAGATAGACGCCGCCAGGACGGCCAGACACGGCCGCGCGAATCGCACGTGCAATGCCCACGCCGATATCTTCTGCGTGCAGCACACGATACGCGGCCTTTGCGTAAGGCTTCGCTGCGTTCAACTGATCCATTTCCTCGTAGTCGCCCTGCTGCAAGTCAACGATCTCGCGTTCGCTTGAGCCGCTGATCAGGATCATCGGGAAGCAGTTCGTGGTCGCGTTGGCGAGTGCAGTCAGGCCGTTCAGAAAACCTGGCGCGGAAACCGTCAGGCAGATGCCCGGCTTCTTCGTCATGTAGCCGGCGATAGCGGCCGCGTTGCCCGCATGCTGCTCGTGACGGAAGCCGATGAAGCGCATACCTTCGGCTTGCGCGAGGCGCGCGAGGTCGGTGATGGGAATACCCACCAGACCGAAAATGGTGTGAATGTCGTTCAGCTTGAGTGCATCGATGACCAGATGGAAACCATCCGTCGTTTCCGCCTTCTTTTCTACTTGCGTGTCGCTTGCAGTGGCGCTCTGCGGGTTACTTACTACTTCGGCCATGACGTCTCCTCCTTTGGCGGGGTGTTTGTGTAGTTCGTGATATACAATATTCCACACACAGTATTAGTCAAGCGTCTTTTTGTTTCGATGCTTGATTGTTGCGGTGCGGCAAATCAGATGAGCCATGTTCGACGCGGCTTTCGGAAAATGGGTGTGTGCATCGCACCAAGTTGACCGGACATGCGATTTTGCGAGACACCGAAAATTCACGTTCTTGAAGGCCGAACGACTCGCCATTTATGAGTGCGCTTCGCAGACCAACGCAACCTGCGCAAACGGTTGCGCAAGACCTTACGGATGACTAAGCAAATGGTGCGGCGTACGTTCGGAAGAACTGTGGAACGCGCGATTCAATCGAGAAAATCGCAGTTCGTCTCGACGAACAGCGCAAGCTCCACCGAATGCTGGCGGACGAGGCGCTCGACGCGCTCGGTATCGCGCTGCTCCAGCGCTTCGATGATATGCATATGATCCACGATCGATCGCGACGCCCGGTCGCTCTGCGCGATCGTCATCCGCCGGATGGCGCGAACATGGACGAAGAGGTTCTTCATGGTGTCGAGGATCACCTGCGATTGCGACAAATCCAGGATCGCCTGATGGAACGCAAGATTCGCTTCCGAATACTCTTCTATATGGTCGGCCGGCGTGGCATCGCGGAAATCGTCGAACATGCGGCGCAGTCCTGCAATGTCCTCCTCCGACGCATGCAGCGTGGCGAGGCGTGCTGCCATGCTTTCAAGCGCGGCCCACATATAGATCATGTCGACGATTTCGCGCTTGGTCTTGCGCTGTATATAAATGCCGCGTCTTGGCACCGTGCGCAGAAAACCTTCCTGCTCGAGCAGCGTCATCGCTTCGCGAACTGGCGTGCGGCTTACGCCCAGCGCTTCGGTCAGTTCTTTCTCATCGAGGCGGATCTCTTCACGCGATCGATAAATATCTGCATCGGCGATAGCCTGCTTCAGTCGTGCGTACGCCTGGTCGCGCAGCGAGGCCGATGCGCTGATCGGCACGAGCGCGAGTGTCAGCGGCGTCGGGCGGAGTCCAACATACGTATCAGCCATTGAGGTGGGTGTCTCCCTGTCGGTATTCGGCGCAGCATCGTTATTTAAATATATCCAATATGGTATATCAAGAACAAGCGCAGCATAACGCTGTTTGATGTGTTCATGTGACCTCGGGTTTTCCCGGTACCTATTGGGCCGACCGACTCCGCGCCTTCATCGCGCGACCGTATAATCTGGCGCGGCATCCGGCGCTATAGCGGACCCACCCACATCTACGTAAAAGTGATCATGACCATTTCCATCTACAACGCATCCGTCCCGGTCTTCAAGCAAATGCTGACGGCTTTGTCCGAGGTGCTCCGGAAAGCTGAAGTGCACGCAACCGAAAAGAACATTGAACCGAATGCGCTGTTGCAGGCGCGCCTGTTCCCTGACATGTTCCCGCTCGTGCGCCAGGTACAGATCGCGGTGGATTTTTCTAAAGGCGTGAGCTCGCGCCTCGCCGGCGCGGAAGTACCGTCATGGCCCGACACCGAAGTGACGTTTGCCGATTTGCAGGCGCTGATCGCGAAGGCGCTGGCTCACGTTGCTTCCTTCGATGCCGCGCAATTCGAAGGCAGCGAAAACAAGGAAATCGTGCTGCGTCCGGGTACACCTAAAGAAAAGAAGCTTGCCGGCAGCGCGTACTTGCAGCACTACGGCTTGCCGCAATTCTTCTTTCACGTGACGACCGCGTACGCAATCCTGCGTCATAACGGCGTCGAGATCGGCAAGCGCGACTACATGGGCGCTTATTGATTGTTGGTCCCTGCGTATCGCTGCCGATCTTCTTGATGCGCAGCGATACGTACTAGGTGTTTCACCCGAGCGAACACGTTCCATAAGGGAAAACACAGGCCCGTTCCAGCAGCGTAATAACCCGCTATTACCCGCTTTTGTGTCAACGTTGCATACTGAAGCGACGCTATGACACGAGGCGCGCATGACCAAATATCTCCATCTGATGATCCGCGTTGAAGCGCTGGATCGTTCTATCGCGTTCTATCAAGACGCGTTCGGCATGCGCGAGTCGCATCGCCTCGATTTCGATACTTTCACTCTCGTCTATTTGCGCGACCCGGAGAGCGGCGCCGAGATCGAACTCACATTGAACAAAGGAACGACAACGCCTTATACACACGGCACGGGCTATGGTCACGTGGCGTTTGCGGTCGATGACATCGAGGCGTTTCGCGACCGGTTGTCAAGCCAGGGCATGCAGCCGGGCGATCTCAAATCACTCACGCACGACGGCGCCATTGCCGCGCGCTTTTTCTTCATCACCGATCCCGACGGCTACAAGATCGAAGTGCTATCGAGGGAGGGTCACTACGTATGAACTGAAGCGACTGCCGGTCAAACTATAAAAGGAGACAATCATGCCCAAGGCAATCCCCATTGCCGTCATCGCTGCCGAAAGCCTGCACGGTTTCGCAGCCGCTGCACCGTCTGCGCGTGTCAGCCGCAGGCACTTCCTCAAAGGTTCGGTGATGCTGTCCGGCGTACTGGTCGCCGGCACGCCCATCGCGTTGCTTGCGCCGAGCCGCGCGTGGGCGGTCGAGCTGACGCATATCGACCAGGCTCAGGCCGACGCCATCATGACGCTTGCGCGCACGCTCTATCCGCACAAGACGCTGCCCGACGCGGTCTACGCGCTCGCGGCAAAAGATGTCGACGCAAAAGCCACCGATCAGAAAACGATGGACGTGATCAAGAACGGCGTGGCGAAACTGAACGATGCATCGCAAGGAAAATGGGCCGGCAACACCGCGCTCTCCGATGCACAACGCACGGCTATCGTCGAAGCGAACCAGACCGATCCGTTCGTGCTGCTCGTGCGCGCGCAATGCGTCACTTCGCTCTACAACAACGACATGTCGTTTGCGCACTTCGGCTATGAAGGCGAGGCGTTCAGCAAGGGCGGTTACGTCGGCCGCGGATTCAACGACCTGACATGGTTGCCGAACCCGCCTGCGGCCGCGAGTCCGCCGGTCGCCTGAATCCGAACCTGAACGCGAAAATCTGCCGAGGAGGCAAGCATGGCTAAGTTCGACTACAACGACGACTCGGTCGTCGTGATCGTCGGTTCGGGCGCGGGCGGCGGGACGCTTGCGAACGAGTTGTGTCAGAAGGGCGTGAAAGTGGTGGTGCTGGAAGCGGGCAAACGGCAGTCATCGGCCACATTCATCAACGACGAATGGAAGTCCTTCGGGCAACTCGCGTGGACCGATAAACGCACGACGTCCGGTAACTGGCGCGTCGCGAAAGATTTCCCCGAATTGCCGGCGTGGATCTGCAAGACGGTCGGCGGCACGACGACGCATTGGGCGGGTGCATCGCTGCGTTTTCACGAGCACGAGTTCAAGGCGCGCACGACCTATGGTTCCATCGATCAAGCGAATCTGCTCGACTGGCCCATTACGCTTTCCGATCTTCAACCGTACTATGCGCGCGCCGAGAACAAGATGGGCGTGACGCGCACGAACGGCATTCCGGGTCTGCCGGGCAACAACAACTTCAAGATCATGTACGACGGCGCGACCAAGGTCGGCTACAAGAACTGCAATACCGGCCACATGGCAATCAACAGCCGTCCGCGAGCAGGGCGCGGTCAATGCATGCAATTGGGATTCTGTTTCCAGGGCTGCAAGTCAGGCGCGAAGTGGTCGACGCTTTACACCGAGATTCCCGCCGGTGAAGCGACCGGCCGGCTTGAAGTGCGTCCCGAGTCGCATGTCATGCGCATCGAAACGAACGCGGCCGGCAAGGCAAGCAGCGTGATCTATATGGATGCGGACGGCAAACAGCAACGTCAGCGCGCACGTGTGGTGTGCGTCGCAGGCAATTCGATAGAAACACCGCGCCTCTTGTTGTTATCGGAATCATCGAAGAATCCTGACGGACTCGCGAACAGCTCGGGCCAGGTCGGGCGCAACTATATGCGTCACACCACCGGTTCCGTGTACGGCGTGTTCAAGGAGCCGGTGCATTTTTATCGGGGAACGGTGATGGCCGGCATCATCACGGATGAAGCCGAGTTCAATCCGAAGCGCGGCTTCGCGGGCGGCTACGAGATGGAAACCATCTCGCTCGGGCTTCCTTTTGCGGCGGCCTTCTTCGACCCGGGCGCGTGGGGATCGGACTTCACTTACTATATGGATAACTACGCAAATACCGCAGGCATGTGGATAGTGGGTGAAGACATGCCGCGTGAGACGAACCGCATCACGCTGAATCACGACGTGAAGGATCAAGTCGGCTTGCCGGTCGCGAACGTTCACTACGACGACCATCCAAACGATATCGCCATGCGCGATCACGCGTTCAAGCAAGGCGAGGCGATCTACGCGGCAGCGGGCGCGGTGAAGACGTTGCGTACACCGCCCTACCCGTCCACGCACAATCTCGGCACGTGCAGGATGAGCGCGAAATCAAGCGATGGCGTCTGCAACAAACACGGCCAGACCTTCGATATCCCCAACCTCTTTATCTCCGATGGCAGCCAGTTCACAACCAGCGCCGCCGAAAACCCGACGCTCACGATTGTGTCGTTGGCGATCCGGCAATCGGATTACATCGCGGACCAGATGAAACGCCGGAGTATCTAGATGCCGGAACGGAGCCGCCATCCGGCGGCTCCGCCTTCGTGGCTTTTTGCAAGGAGCTCGTTCATGTGCAGGATCTACGCGCAAACCGATCCGATTCTCTACGAATGCCGCGCCCGCTCGGTGCGCATCAGCGGCGTGACAACCACCATCCGCCTAGAAAACCTGTTCTGGCAAACACTCTCCGAACTCGCCGCCGATAACGACATGACCACCAATCAACTCATCGCCAAATTGCATGAGGAGATCACGCAGCATCTTGGTGAGACGACGAACTTTGCATCATTCCTTCGCGTCACCTGTCTTCGATATCAAGGGCTGAGGGCAAACGCATCGATGGACTTTCGCAGCCACGTGGCGAACAGCGCGGCAGACAAGGTGGTGGGCTAAACGATGAAGAAAGTGCTGATCGGGGTGATGTGTTCGGCGTTCGTGTCGACGGCAATCACGGCCCACGCGGCGCCGGACGGAGCAGCGGCTTTATCGATTGTGCAAAAGAACAACTGCCTTGGCTGTCACGCAGTGAAAACGCAGGTCGTCGGACCGGCATATCAGGCAGTCGCGAAGAAGTACAAGAACGACCCTTCCGCGCCCGACAAGTTGTTCACGAAAGTCCGCAACGGCGGCGCGGGTGTATGGGGCGAAATTCCGATGCCTCCCAACCCCAATATCAGCGATGCCGATCTGCATACGGTCATTGCCTGGATACTTGCGGGTGCGAAGTCATAAAACACGGCGACTAGGTAAAACCCCTTATTTCGCGTGCCCTCCTCACGCACTAACCTCGCATAACTCGTAAACAGAACGGCGTTCTGTTAGATAGAACGATAAAGATGAGACACCCGTAGGAGGGTTCAATGGCAAGTCTGCCAATCGATGCGACCTCTGGATCGCACAAACCAAACGCCGGCGCGAAGGAAACCGTGCCCGGCATCAACGCACGCATCGACCGCTTGCCGGCTACGCGCTCGGTGTGGATGCTTGTTTTCCTGCTGTCCATTGGCGGATGGTTCGAATTCTACGACCTGTTTTTCACCGCCTACGTAGGCCCGGGTCTCGTGAAAAGCGGCTTGTATTCGACAACGACCGCTTCGTTCTTCGGCGTGTCGGGGTTGGGCGCGTTCGTGGCGGCATCGTTCGCGGGCTTGTTTATCGGCACGTTCTTTCTTGCTGGTATGGCCGATAAGTATGGCCGCAAAAGCATCTTCACCGTCTCGTTGCTCTGGTACTCCATCGCAACTCTCGTCATGGCATTCCAGACCACTGCACCCGCAATCAACCTGTGGCGTCTGATTGCGGGCATTGGCGTGGGCGTGGAACTCGTGACCATCGATACCTACGTCAGCGAGCTCGTGCCCAAACACTTGCGCGGGCGTGCGTTCGCATTCGTTCACCTTGTGCAATACACGGCGGTGCCGTCGGTCGCATTTTTCGCGTGGTGGCTCGTGCCGCAAAAGCCATTCGGGCTGGATGGCTGGCGGTGGGTCGTGATCATCGGGGCGCTGGGTGCGCTCGTGGTGTGGGCGATCCGTCAACGCGTGCCGGAAAGTCCGCGCTGGCTCGCGCAGCAAGGCCGTGCCGCGGAAGCAGAACATGTGCTCCATGCGCTTGAAACGAAGGTCGCCGCGCAATATGGACGTCCGCTGCCGGAACCGGTTGCGACCGTTGAACCGGCGACCACGAAAGCGGCGTTCCGAGAAATCTGGCAGCCGCCGTATCGCAAGCGCGCAATCACCATGCTCGTTTTCAACTTTTTCCAGGCAATCGGTTTCTATGGATTTGCGTCCTGGGTGCCGACGCTGCTCGTCTCGAAAGGCGTCACGATCACGCACAGCTTGCTGTATTCGTTTGTTATCGCAATCTCGAATCCGTTCGGGCCGCTGATTGGCATGGCGATCGCAGACCGTATCGAACGCAAGACGCTGATCGTATTGTCCGCATTGGGTATTGCCGTGTTCGGCAGTTTGTTTGCAACGCAGACATCGCCCGTCATGCTGATGATTCTCGGCGTGTTGATCACGTTGTGCGGCACCTTGCTTTCGGTCGGTTACCACGCGTATCAAACCGAGCTTTTTCCGACGCGGCTGCGGGCGCGCGCCGTCGGTCTCGTTTATTCCATCTCGCGTCTTTCCGCCATGTTCTCGGGTTTCATGATTGCGTTCGCGCTGCGTCACTTCGAAGTGACGGGCGTGTTCGCGTTGATCAGCGCGTCGATGATCATGGTGATGGGTGCCATCGGCATCTTTGGACCGCGTACGAACAATCGCAATCTGGACGAGATCTCGCATTGACGCCTGGCGGTCAGGTTGCATGGATTTTTCGGCTTTAAACAAGAGGGTTTGACATGACGCTTCCGTTAGCTGGAGTGCGGGTGCTGGATTTATCGAATGTGCTGGCCGGGCCGTTTTGCGCCTATCAACTCGCGCTGCTTGGCGCCGAGGTCATCAAGGTCGAGCATCCCGAAGGGGGCGATCTTGCGCGCAGGCTCGGCGCCGATAAAGAAGCATCGGCGCGTGACATGGGGGCATCGTTTGTTGCGGTGAATGCAGGCAAGCAATCGATCACGCTGAATCTGAAAGACGCACGCGGCAAGGAAATTCTTCGTTCGCTCGTCAAGACCGCGGACGTGCTGGTCGAGAATTTCCGGCCAGGCGTGATGACGCGGCTTGAACTCGGCTACGAAGCGCTCAGCGAGATCAATCCGAAACTTGTCTATTGCGCTATCTCCGGATTCGGTAAGGATGGCGAACTATCGAAACGCCCCGCTTACGACCAGATCATTCAAGGCATTTCGGGCGTGATGAGCGTCACCGGCGATTCCGACAGCGCGCCGCTGCGCGTGGGTTATCCGGTGTCCGATACGGTTGGCGGACTCACCGCCGCGTTCGGCATTTGCGCCGCGCTGGTCGATGCACGCGCAAACGGCCGCGGCAGGATGCTCGATGTATCGATGCTCGAAGCCACGCTTTCGACCATGGGCTGGGTTGTATCGAATTATCTGAACGCGGGCGTCACGCCTTCGCCCATGGGCAACGAGAACTTCACGGCCGCGCCTTCGGGCACGTTCAGGACGGGCGACGGTTTGCTCAATATCGCCGCAAACGAAACCAAGCAGTTCGTGAGTTTGTGCCGCTTGATCGGCCGCCCGGATCTGGCCGATGACCCGCGTTTCTCCGAGCGCAATGCACGCAAGATCAATCGGGCGGCGTTGAAGCTGGAGATAGAAACCGCGTTGGCGTCGGACAGCGCGGTGAACTGGGACGCGAAATTCATCGAAGCCGGCGTGCCCGCCGGGCGAGTGATGTCGGTGCCGGAAATCCTCGCGCATCCGCATATGGTCTCGCGCGAGTTCGTGCACGAATTCAATGGCGATGACGCCGCAACCCGCCAACGCGTGACTCGCGCGGGTTTTCGTTTCGCCGATGCCGACACCGCGCCGACATCGCCCGCGCCCGAG
>NZ_CAXTGZ010000180.1:0-10410 GCF_964243625.1 uncultured Caballeronia sp. | reverse complement strand
GGTGATAACGTCAGCGAGTTGAACGCCGAGATCACCGTGGAGATGGCGATGGTCATCGCGAACTGTTTGTAGAACTGACCCGTCAGGCCCGACATGAAAGCCAACGGCACAAACACCGCGACGAGCGTCAACGCAATCGCGATGATCGGCCCGCTCACCTCCTGCATTGCCTGATACGTGGCCTCACGCGCTGATAACCCGGAAGAGATGTTGCGCTCGACGTTTTCGACGACCACGATCGCATCGTCCACCACAATGCCGATGGCAAGCACCATTCCGAACAGCGATAACGCGTTGATGGAGAACCCGAACGCAAGCAGCAAGGAGAAAGTCCCGACAATCGACACCGGAACCGCAAGCAAGGGAATGATCGACGCACGCCATGTCTGCAGGAACACGATCACCACCAATACAACCAGTGAGATGGCTTCCAGAAGCGTATGAATTACAGCATCGATACTGGACCGCACGAACTGCGTCGGGTCATAGACGATGTCATACTTCACGCCCGGCGGCATATCGACCTGCAATTCCTTCATCGTCTTGCGGACCTCGTCAGAAATCTGCAGCGAATTCGCCCCCGGTTGCTGGAAGATCGTCAACGCGACCGCGGACTTGTTGTTGAGCAGCGAACGGCGCGCATAGTCCGATGCTGCGAGCTCCACGCGCGCAACATCGTGCAGGTGCGTGACAGCGCCATCGGGCGATGTCTTCAGCACGATGTCGCGGAACTCCGCTTCGGTCTGCAAGCGCCCTTGCGTATTGACGTTCAATTGCAGCGGAACACCGGGCAAAGTCGGCGACGAGCCGATCACGCCTGCTGCCACCTGCACGTTCTGCTCACGGATTGCGTTGACCACGTCGGTAGCGGTCATGTTGCGTTGCGCGACCTTCAGCGGGTCGAGCCATACGCGCATGGAATAGTCGCCGGCACCCCACAGGTCGACCTGTCCCACGCCCTGGATTCGCTCGAGCCGGTCCTTGACGTTGATCAGCGCATAGTTGCGAAGATAGGTTCCTTCATAACGATCGTTCGGCGAGATCAAATGCACGACCATGGTGAGGGTGGGCGACGACTTGATCGTCGTCACGCCGAGACGGGTCACGTCTTCAGGCAACCGCGGAAGCGCTTGCGATACCCGGTTCTGCACGAGTTGCTGCGCCTTGTCCGGGTCCACGCCGAGCTTGAACGTGACCGTCAGCGTCAGCTTGCCGTCGCTGTTCGCCTGCGACTGCATGTACAGCATGTCCTCGACGCCATTGATCTGCTCCTCGAGCGGAGACGCAACCGTCTCCGCGATCACTTTCGGATTGGCGCCCGGATATTGCGCATTCACGATCACCGACGGGGGCACGACCTCCGGATATTCCGAGATCGGCAAGTTGAACATGGCGATCACCCCGGCAAGCAGGATGATCATCGACAACACGCCCGCAAAGATCGGACGGTCGATAAAAAACTTGGAGATGTTCATGACGGTATCTTTATTTGCGTTGGAAACACGTCCTAAGAAGCGTTCCTGGGCGTGGGCGACGCGCTCGACATGGCTACGGCGTTTGGCTTGATCACGTCATTGGGACGTACGCGCTGCAAGCCGTTGACCACGATCCGATCACCCGGCTGAAGACCCTTGACGATCACGCGCAGCCCTTCGCTCTGCGTGCCAAGCGTGACCTCGCGGTATTGCGCGCGGTTGTCGTGATCGACGATCATCACGAACTTCTTGTCCTGATCCGTTCCGATGGCCGCGTCGTCGACCAGCACTGCCGCGTGCGGTGCGCCGCCGCCCACCTTCACACGCGCGTAGAGTCCGGGAAGCAAGGCGCCATCGGCATTGTCGAATCGTGCGCGCACGCGGATCGTTCCCGAGCCTGTATCCAGGCGGTTATCGACCGAATCCACCTTGCCGTCGCGCGAATAGCCGTCTTCGTTGGCAAGGCCAAGGGACACCGGGACGCTCGCGCGCGAGTCGTGGCTGAGATAACGCAGATACGTTTGCTCGTCGACGTCGAAGGATGCATAGATCGGCGAAACCGAGACCAGCGTCGTCAGCAGAGGTGCACTCGATCCAGTCGAAACGATGTTGCCCACCGTCATCTCGGCACGCGATACCCGACCCGAGACAGGCGCCACGATGTTCGTGTATCCGAGATTGATCCGCGCCGTTTCAAGCGCCGCTTGTGCACCCTTCAGATTTGCCTGCGCCTCGCGTGCGGCGTTTTGCGCCTGATCGTAATCGCGCTTGGCGATGGCGTTATCGGCAAGCAAACGATCTGCGCGGGCCGCATCCGTGGAGGTGTAGCCGTTGCGCGCCTGAGCCGCAGCCAGTTGCGCCGACGCACGATCCACTTCTGCCACATAAGGACGCGGATCGATCGTGAACAGCGGATCGCCCTTCCTGACTAAAGCGCCGTCCTTGAAATGCACCGCGACAATGGTCCCGGGAACGAGGGGTCGGATCTCGACCTTATCGATAGCCTCGAGGCGTCCGGAATAGCTTTGGTAATCCGTTATGGATTTGGCGACCACCGCGGCGACATCGACTTCCGTGGGCGGCGCTGCGCTTGCTGCGGCAACCGCAGCGCTGACAGGCGAATCGCCGTGACCATGGAATGCGGCCAGCGCGCCGGCGCCAACAAGGACTACGGTTGCGCCAAGCAATGCATATTTGCGCTTTCGCGGTTGGGACATTTGCGTGAACATTTTTTGCTCCGATTTGAATCGCTAAGAAGGCTCAGCGTCTCTGCGCTTTTGCAGGCAGCCGCTTTTTAAAGAAGCTCACGACATCAGCGAGCGCCGCTGGATGCGTTCCCAGTTCGTGGTGAGATGCATTGCCGTGCCGCATGACCTCGGTAGGCACCCCTGCCGCGATGAGTTCGCTTGCATATTTTTCGGCTTCAACATGCAACAGGTCGTGCTGAGCGCTCGCAATCAGCGCGGGCGGCAAGCCTGCAAGCCTGCGCGATTCAATTGGCGCTGCATACGGATGCAACCATTGCGATGCATTGGGCAAGTACGCGCGATAACACTGAGCGCATTCACTCGCACCCAGATCGGGATCGACGATTTCTTTTTCGTCGGCCATGCGTGTCATGCTTGGATCGAGCAAAGGCGCAAGCAGCGCTTGAGCGGCGAAAACAAATTCACCGCGATCGCGGGCGACAGCCGCAAGACATGTCGCCAGATTGCCGCCGGCATCGTGGCCCGCAACACCAATGCGCTTTGCATCCGCTCCTTGCGCACGAGCATTTGCGACCACCCATTGCGTGGCGCGATAACCATCTTCGAGAGCCGCAGGAAATGGAAAGGCAGGCGACAACGAATAACCGACCGAGACCACCCACGCCGGCGTCTCGCGTGCAATAGCGCTAGCAGCAGCGTCCGCCATGTCCAGCGACCCGCGCACAAAACCGCCTCCGTGAAAATAGATGACGATCGGCAAGAGCGCGCCTTTTGACGCGGGGTGATAGCTGCGCAAGCGAATGAGCTGCGCGTGACCGGTAATGGAAACCTCTTCGATGCTAAGCGTCGAATCCCTCGTCGATTGCATGTTTCGTGTGACGTGTAAGCGTCATTCCGCCAAAGTTGCGATGTGGCGGATTGTGGACTTCAGCGCAATTCTGATAAATGGTTATAATCCAGAACACAATTCGCTCGCTTGGAACAATCGGGACTTCATCAAGTCCGGCGCGATCGAACCTGCCCATTTCTGCTTGAAAAAGTGAGACAACATGGACCGGCTACAGGCAATGCAGGTGTTCACGAAGATCGTGGAGATGAACAGTTTTTCGCGCGCCGCAGACTCGCTAAATCTCCCCCACGCGTCCACCACGACCATCATCAAGAATCTCGAAGCGCATTTGCGGGTGCGCCTGATGCAACGCACGACACGGCGCCTCAACCTCACGCCCGAAGGCGCGGAATACTACGAACGCTGCATACACATCCTCGCCGAGATAGACGAGACGGAAGACGCGTTATCGAATACGGGAAAAGGGCCACGCGGCAAGCTGCGTATCGACATGCCCGGCTCCGTCGGGCGGCTGGTTGTGATGCCGCGGCTGCCCGAATTTCGCGAGCGTTATCCGGACATCGAATTGATGGTCGGTTTCGGCGATAAACCCGTGGACCTCGTGCAGGAAGGTGTTGACTGTGCGATTCGAGTCGGAGAGCTGGAGGATTCGAGCCTTGTGGCGAGACGTCTTGGTGTGCTTCAGACATTGACAGCAGCAAGTCCCGCCTACATAGAACAATATGGCGAACCCACGGGTCTGGACAATCTGCGTCAGCATCACGCCGTGCAATATTTTTCGAACGGCACGGGCCGCATGAACGAAATGAGCTTTGTGATCGACCAGGAGACGACATCGGTCAAGATGCGCGGCACGCTTGCGGTCAACGATGGCGACGCCTATGTGATGTGCGGCGTTCAGGGAGCCGGGATCATCCAGTCACCTCGGTTCATGTTGTTGCCGCACTTGCGCTCGGGTGCGCTAGTGGAAGTATTACCGCAATGGAAACCCGCGCCCATGCCGATTGCCGCGGTTTATCCGCATAACCGGCATCTCGCACCGAAGGTTCGCGTCTTCGTGGAGTGGATTGCTATGTTGTTCGAGAGCTGCCCGCTGATGTCGAGTGTCGTCGATCAGGAAGGCCGTTGCGTCATTGCTGACGCGCAGTACGGTCTGGCGCCATACACCAATGCGCATGCTGTCGATGCAACTGTCGAAGCATTCGCTTGAACTGAACCGCGGTCTCGCCAAGACTCAAATCTCCGATTGTTCGTGACATCGGAAGAATCAATTCGCTGCAAGCGTATTTATCCACGGTCGTGTTTTGTTTAAGGTGTTGGCTGATGCACCAGCGCTTGACGGCGCCTGCACAACACCTTTTACCGTGGAGATCACTCCTCTCCTTGTCTCTTCACGGTCGGCCCCGGATCTGCCCAAGAGATCCGGGGCTTTTTTCTTTGGTGTATCGCCGGTTCATTCGCGTGGACAAAAAAATGCCTCGTGGTTTTATCCACGAGGCATTCAAGGCTTTCTTCACGCACCGCCAGTCCTGCTCACGGCGCGTCGAAAGTCTGCTGCGCGAAAACTGCCTTGCTTCTTATTGCCCCGTATATCCGACCGGCACCGTCGAGTTGGCCTTCGCAACCGTCGCGTTGTTCGACACGATGTACTGCGGGACTTCGGTGAGGGTCAGCGTCGCCTTGCCGTTGGTATAGGGAACCGTGCTTACGTTTCCATAGCCATCGATCTTGGTGACGTTGCCCGACGTGCCGGCATTGTCGACTTGCAGCGAATAGGCGCTCGTGTACGTCTGGCTATACTGGCCGCCGGTTGCCGGCCATTGCGCATTGCTGTGTGTCCATGCAGCGGTCACGACCTTGCCGTTGCCGAGTTGCTGGAACGCATAAGCGAAGGTCCCCGACGGCGTGCCGTTGACGCGGCCCAGCGTGTTCGTGCCGTCCAGTGCACGCGTCATCGTGGCGAAGGCCATGGCTTCAGGCTTCGGCGACAAGTTCGTCGCACCAAAAGAGCCTTGTGCGTTGTTCAGGTCGAAGAATGATCCATAGCCCACTTCGCCCGGATAGTCGGGGCCGAAGAACAGCGTGGTGACCTGTGCGCCGCCGCCCAATGTGATGATGTGTGCACGCGCACCAACTGCCGCATGAGCAAACAACTGGTTCGCCGACGGTACCGTGGGCCCGTAGTTGAGACCCGGGTCGTAGCTCACGCCTGCTTCCGTGAAGAACAGCTTCATGTTCGGCTTGCCTGCCTGCATGACAGCGCGCAACTGCGTCATCTGGTTGTCGAGCGCGTTGGCCTGGTTCGCCGGATCCGGATCGGAGTCCTGCAACTCAGGCGGATGCGCCGGAAAAGTGCCTGCGTTCCAGTAACCATGCGTCGAGACTGCATCGATGTAATTCCACAGTCCGAGCGCGCCGAATTTCTTCAGATAGCCCGTCGTGCACGTATCGCAATTCGCGGCGAACGGATTACCCGTGCCCATTACGACTGCGTTCGGATCGGTCGAGTGAATGCCTTCGTAAGCAGCCTTGTACATGGCCACGAAGTTCGCGTCACTGTCTGCCCAGCCGAGGCTCGGCTCCCACGTCACCTGGTAATAGTTCTTCTGCTGGTTCGGGTAATTCGCGGCGCGGATCAGGCTGGTGTCGGTGCCGACCTTCGCCATGAATCGCTGGAATTCCGGCATATTCGACGGCGCGTAGTAGCTGTCGTTGAACTGGCCCGTCTTCGAATCCCATGCAGGCAGTCCATCGAGACGCACAATGCGCATCTGATCAGGGTTGGTCTTGTAGAACGGGTCGAGATCGTTGACGCTTGGCGTGTACGTATCCGGGCCGTTGGGTTCCATTGCCGACACCTGACGATCGTCGATGGTCCACGAAATGCCCAATGCGCGCAACGCGGCGATGTTGCCGTTGAAACCCTGCATGCCGAAGCGATGCTGGTCCTGATGCGCATATGTCACCGTACCGAGCACCGAGCTCAGGTTCGGCAATACGCCGAATGTCGCGATGCCCATTGGACGCGTGCCGCTGCTTGGCAACGTGCCGCCGTGTGACTGCAGGGTCGCGGTAAGCGCGCCGTAGCCAGACCACGTCGATGTACACGAAATGCTGTTCGTCTGCGCGCCGGACTTGACCGGGAAACTGCCCTGCGTCTTGATGGAACCGTTCGAGTCCGCAACGGACCACACAACGGTGTCCGCCGCCGGAGAGTTCGTCGTGATCGCGAGCTTGAACGGTACGTTGTTCTGGAATATACGCAGACCGTCAGTGGTCGGCGTGTCGGCGCTGATCAATCCGCTACCCGAGCCGCCCGCCGTCTGCGTCGGAGAACCGCACGTGATGGCCGATGTGGTCGGGGTCGGTGTCGAAGTCGAAGGCGTGGTCGTCGGGGTCGTCGCCGGGGTGGACGGAGTCGTGGTCGCGGGCGCTGTGGGCGTCGGGGTCGACGTCACCGGTGTAGTGGTCGCGGGCGCCGTAGGAGTAGTCGCGGGTTTGCTCGGTGCTGGCGTCGAGGTGGCGGGAGGCGTGCTCGCCGCTGCCAGGCTGACCCAGCACGACTTGCCATAACCGTAGGCGGGATCGGACTGCGAAACCGCGCCGACATAGCATCCCACTCCATTGCTGAAGGTACGCGGGCTTGTCAGCATGCTCGACGGCGCGTTGGGCGGAACCGCGCCAAACACGACCGATCCGGTTCCCGAGAACGTGCAGTTGTCATTCTCCTGACCGCACAACTTGTATTGCGTGCCGGAGATCGTGATGCTTGATTGCGCTTGCGCGTTCTGCACACCAAATGTCGCCAGCATTGTCGCGGCTGCAACCGGAAGTAGTCTTAAGTATTTCATCATAGTCCGTATGTATCGCTAAAAGCAGGTTTCCCCGGGGAGTCAGCAAGATCGATCGAAGCCGTCCAGCGTATGCGTTGTTGAGGTACTGAAAGAGGTAAAGCTGAAAACGCGGTGATCGCGTCCGTTGCTGACGAATCTGAAGCTTTCTTGCGTTTTGCCATTAAACCGGCGTGTTCAGGCCTGCCCTCAAAGTGGCATCGAAAATGCGTTATTCCTATGCGATCCTAAATAATTCCAGAGCTCGCGTGCATCTAGCGGTGTGTTGCTTGCAGCCATGGCCGGATGCGCTGCGTGGAGCAGCAAGAACCGGACGAACCACTTCTTAGCCGCTTGATTCACGCCAAACCAAAGTCGAACTCCGCCTACCCTATCAACAAATTTAGAAGCCCTTACTATTCAGCCAACGCTGAATTATTCCCAACGATCAAGCGACAGAACTAATCGCTTGGGCTGCAGCATCCAGCACATTAACGCGTCATCCGATACTCCACGCGGGAGGCCTCACACCCGCTTTACCGGATTTCGCTCGTACCTCCAAACACGTAATTCCTGCCATGTTCAACCGCGCTGCAGTTCTGTACAGGTATTACTTACGGGGTGGTCGAGGCAGACGAATTATATTCGCAAAAAAACGTTTCATCCGTGTAACGTGGTGGAAAGACTTTGAAATAAGTAATAGTTCCTCAGTGACCGATTGATGCACTGCGTCTCTCCCCAAAATCGCAAGCAGTGAGAATTTCATCCTCACGTGAAACAAAATCCACGAAGCTTTCAGTATTTAAGGCTTTCCTATAGTATGAAGTTACCTTTTGTTAATATTTAAAGTAAATAATACTGATCACCGTATTTCGTATGACTAATTGAATGTTTTTTGCGAACTCGATCAATAGACGGCGAGGTAACAAAATGGCCCGTCTGCGCGAACGGAGTCGCAAAAACGGGCCATTTAAAAGCAAGTCCAACGGCGCTGAAAATGCGCCAATTGTCTATCGCACCATCATTTGCTCCAGGGACTTTTTGACCGCCGGCCATTCGGTATCGATGATGCTGAAGCGCACCGAATTGCGTTTGCGGCCATCCGGCATGATGCGTTCGTGCCGAACAATGCCTTCCTGCTTGGCGCCGATTCGCAAGATGGCTGCTCGCGATGTTTCATTGAGTTCGTCGGTTGTGAACTGGACACGCACTGCGCTCATGACATTGAATGCATGAGCGAGCAGCAAATATTTTGCTTCAGTATTGACACCTGTGCGCTGGGCAGATGCACGCAACCATGTATGCCCTATCTCGAGTTTCCTGTTGATGCGATCGATCTTCCAGAAGCGGGTACTGCCAAGTACCTCGCCGTTCTCGCGCCTGACAACGACGAATGGCATGACCGCCCCTGTCTCGCGCCCGGCCAACGCAGTGGCAATGTACCCATCCACTGTGTCCGGTCCGGGGACGACCGTCACCTTCATGTTCCACAGCTCGCCATCCGCGGAGGCTTCGAGAAGCGCGTCCTGGTGCGTTGCCTCAAGCGGACGAAGTTCGATGAAATGACCTGTCAACGTGGGCCGGTTGGTATCAAGAGCGTCTGTGGTCATCGTCTTCCAGCCGTTTTCATGGAGGCATCAATCTTAATTCAACCGGCACACGATGCCTTACGTAGCGGTTTGAGCGAACACTAAGGTCGCGTCTTTTGCATCCAGTCGACAATGCCGTCTACGACCTTGTCTTCTATACCGTAGTAGCCATGCGGCGTCAAAGAGCCGCAGTTGTCCTGCGAATGCTGAACGCCACCGCTCACGTTCAACACGGTAACCCGTGCGTTGTGAATGGCTTGCGCGATCGCGTTCGCCATAGATGGCGGCGCGACCTTGCATTGGTCATCGCGGTTCGCAACGACCAGCGAAGGAACACGAACGTTCTCGGGGTGTGAATCGAAGACGGTCTCGTGCGAACCACCAAGAATGGACACCGACTCGGTCAGGATCAAACCCGCGATCCCGTTTTGTCCCGCGTGCGATGCTGCATTCATCGCAGCGATAGACCCTTGACTCGTGCCCAGCACCCACAGCGGCGCGCGGGTCGTCTCGCGCGCGAAAGCAACTATCCTTGCGATAACCCCGGCATACGCTGCAGTGCTGCGCTGGCCTCGCAACGATCGATGATCGAGTGCATCGACCAGCAACACGCCATAGCCGCGCTCGCGCCAGAGGTCGCTCGACCGCACCACGAAGTTCTTTGCGTTCTTGATGCGTCCGTGCTTGTCGATATCCAGTTCGCCCGTGCCTCCCGCAAACATGATCATCAGGCCTTTGGCATCGCGCGCCGGGGGTAAATACAAGACTCGTTGGAAGTTACTGCCCTCCAACGGCAGATCGCTTACCGTACCGCCACCGGACTGAAGCGGTTCGTCGGCCTCGGAGCTTATCGTTTGAGCGTGATGAGGAATGTCGCGAGCCAATGCGTGAGTTCCAAGAAGACAGCAAATCGTTGTCAGGCAAATGCGTGCATACCGGGGTTGAAGCATTGACCCCTCCTTCGGGGTTGAACAAGAATTGATTTTCGCTGCCTGGACGATGCAGTCCCGCGCCCTGGCCGGGGTTGCGGGCAGCACCTACCTGTTTGCGTTGCCCGGCAGCACCGGCGCCGTAAAGGATGCCTGGGACGACATCCTGGTGTGGCAACTCGACGCCCGCCACCGCCCCTGCAACCTGGTGGAATTGATGCCGCGGCTGCAGGAGCACCTTACTTCCTCTTAGTGGCGGGCACGTCTGCGGGCGTGTCCACGTCCGACAGGGTGCGCAGCATCGCCGTTGGCCGGTCGCCGAAGTTCGCCAACGTATCGGCGAGCGCCCAGCGGATGGTGACGCCGCGACCGCCGTCGCGCCAGGCGGACGGCGTCATCCCGAGCCGCGCGCCGGCGTCGGCATAGAAGCGGCTGGGGCTCTCGTAGCCGGCATCGTACAGTGCGGCGGTGACGGTGGGGGCGTCGGTCAGCATCGTCTCGGTCCTTCGGGCGCGCGCGGCGCGGGCAT
>NZ_CAXTGZ010000179.1:0-10473 GCF_964243625.1 uncultured Caballeronia sp. | reverse complement strand
TCATCGGACGCATGCGCTCGCCGCGGCCGGCGGCAAAAATCATGGCCGTGGTCAACGTATTCACGGCGCTCAAAACGTATATCCCACATCCACGGCGCGGCCTTCGAGCGTATCGAGCAGGCGCGCAAACGGCCGCAACGGCCTGTAGCGCTCGGACACCTTGCGTGCATAGCCGATAAACCTCGGCAAATCAGCCAGATACTGCGGCTTGCCATCGCGATGATAAATCCGCGCGAACAGTCCCAGCACCTTGATATGGCGCTGCAATCCCATCCACTCGATCTGCCGGTAGAACTCGCCGAAATCGGCATCGATGGGAAAGCCGGCTTTGCGCGCGCCTTCCCAGTAGTAGACGAAGCAGTCCAGCTCGAACTCTTCTTCCCAGCTTATGAACGCATCGCGCAACAGCGAGGCAATGTCATAGCTGAGCGGCCCATACACCGCGTCCTGGAAGTCGAGTACGCCGGGATTGGGATCGGCCACCATCAGGTTGCGCGGCATGAAGTCGCGCAGCATGAAGACCTGCGGTTGCGCCAGCGCGCTTTGCACGAGCACGTTGAACGTGTCGTCGAGCACCTTGCGCTCGGCGGTTTCCAGCGTGTGGCCGAGATGCTTCGCGACGAACCACTCGGGCATCAGTTCCATTTCGCGGCGCAAGAACGCTTCGTCGAAAGCGGGCAAGACGCCTTCCCGCGATGTCACCTGGAACTTGATCAATGAATCTATAGCCGCGCGCATCAACGGCCGGGCGTTTTTTTCGTCGAGCACGGAGAGGTAGGTCGTGGTGCCCAGATCCGTGACGAGCATGAAGCCGGCATTAAAATCGGTTTCGAGGATGTGCGGAACATGCACGCCCGCGTCGCGCAGCAAGCCTGCCACCTGGACAAACTCGCGGCACTTTTCGGGCGGCGGGGCATCGACGGCAATCAGCGTGTTGCCGAACTCGCTTTGCGCGGCCAGCCGGAAATAGCGGCGGAAACTGGCGTCGGTGGAAGCAGGAGCAAGCGTGGCAAGATCCAGTGCGTATCGCTCGGCCACGGTTTGCAGCCAGTCGTGAAGCTGTGTAACGCGAAAATCAGGGGTTTGGGGCGTCATAAATTCTAGGGGTGAAACGTCTTGCCATATAATACCCCACGACTTTTTTAAGCATTCCGTTTGCATCGCGTGTAACGTCCGGCGCCCCGGCCTGCAGCAAGCCTTAGCGGCTTTTTGCAGGTCAGGAGTTACCGCCCGAACCATCCATCGATCGATTCATTTTCGTTCGCAGCGAACCGTACTCCGGTGGCGCGAGTTCCGGTGGCTGTGCCCGGGTGCTCACGTCCCGGGCGTCGAGCGCCGAGCGTGACGCGATTGAACAGCACTCAAACATGCCGCCACGACAGCTTTCCAAACAAGTTTTATCGCGCGAGTCGCGTGATCAGCGGCCACGCAGGCGGCGGCTGTTCGCAGCGCTGATCGCGGTGCCTGGCCTCATGCCGGCGCTTGCCAACGCGCAGCTATCGGGCGCGGCAGCAGACACTCAGCCGCTCGGGGACCCGTGGAGCCTGCGTCTCGCTCCCCAGCTCGAAGAACGCCCGCTGCGGCAAGGCGATCAGCCTGCCACGTTCGTACTGGGCAACCGCACTTCAGGCACGGCTGACCAGGACATGGCGGCGAAGGGAGCCGCGGAGCTGCGCCGCAACACGTCGGTGATCAAGTCGGATGCGCTGCATTACGACCAGGACACCGACATGGCCGATGCTTACGGCAATGTCAGGATCTTCAACAACGGCAATACGTTCATTGGCCCGGAAGCGCACTTGAAGGTGGAGGCGAACGAGGGTTACATGACGAACCCGAAGTATCGCTTCAACTTGTCGAACGGCTCGGGCAGCGCTGCGCGAGCGGACCTGATCGACAACGAGCAGACCCGCGTGGACCACGGCACGTACACGGCGTGTTCGTGCGAGACGGACCCGGCGTGGTACATCAAGGGCACGTCGTTTGACTTCGATACCGGCGCGAACGAAGGCGTGGCCCATAACGGCGTGTTGTTCTTCCAGGGCGTGCCGGTGTTCGCGAGCCCGTGGATGTCGTTTCCGCTGACCGGCGAACGCCGCAGCGGGATCTTGCCGCCTACGGTATCGCTGAATTCGACGACCGGTTTTGAAGTCTCGCTGCCGTATTACTTCAACATCGCGCCGAACCGCGACCTGCTGGTAACGCCGCGCCTGATGACGCGGCGCGGGATTCAGTTGCAGTCGACCTTCCGGTATTTGTCGCCTACGTATTCGGGCACGATCACCGGGGAATTCCTGCCGAACGACATGCAGACGCATACCAACCGTTATGCGATCTACATTCAGCATCAGCAGAATTTCGGCGGCGGATTCGCGGGTTACATCAACTACAACAAGGTCTCGGACAGTCAGTATCCGGAAGACCTGGGCAACGCCGCGAACCAGTTCCTGAACGGCACGCAAGTGCTGTATCAGCAGGAAGCCGGGTTGACCTACAACAACGGCCCGTGGTCCATCATCGCCCGCGAGCAGCGCTGGCAGACCCTGCCGCCGGCCGTGGCGCCGTATGCGCGCGAGCCGCAGTTGAACGTGCTGTACAACAAGTACAACGTAGGCGGTTTCGACTACGGCGCGGAGATGGATTACACGCGCTTCACGACCACCGTCGACGATGCAACGAAGGGCCAGCGCGCGGTCTTCAACCCGTACTTGAGCTACAGCGTCACGGGCCCGGGTTATTTCGTCACGCCGAAGGTCCAGTACCATCTGGCGTCGTATAACCTGAGCCAGCTTGGCAGCACGGCTTCCGGGACGCCCGTGGGCCAGCCGAAGAGCCTGACGGAATCCATCCCGACTGTCAGCTTCGACACGGGCCTGGTATTCGATCGCTCGGTCACGGTGTTTGGGCAGGACTACATCCAGACGCTGGAACCGCGGCTGTACTACGTGTACACGCCGTATCGGAACCAGGAGTTCGCGCCTGTCTTCGATACCGGCGAGGCCGACTTCAGCCTTGCCGAAATCTACACGCCGAACACTTACGCGGGTAATGACCGCATCGCGGATGCAAACCGTCTCACGGTCGGCCTGACTTCGCGTTTCATCAACCCGGCAACGGGCGACGAACGTGCGCGTTTTGTCATCGCGCAGCAGTATTATTTCCAGCCGCAGCGCGTGACGATTGCGGAAGGCCAGTCGCTGGATCAGGCGAAGCACTCAGACTTGATCGTGGGTGCGTCGTTCAAGCTGGGCGCGGGTTTTTCGCAGGAAACTGCGTTCCAATATAATGCCGACAACAACCAGCTCGTGCGCTCGAGCATTGGTTTCGGCTTCAGTCCCGAAGCGCGCAAGGTCATCAATATTGGCTACCGGTACACGCGGGCGAACGAAACCACGTTGTCCACCCAGCCGATCAACCAGATCCTGGTCTCGGCACAATGGCCGATCACGCGACACATTTATAGCGTCGGCCGGGTGAACTACGATCTGGCGAGCCATCGTCTCGTCGACGGGTTGCTGGGCTTCCAGTACGATGCCGACTGCTGGACGCTCGGCCTCGGCGTGCAGCGTTACGCAAACGGTGTCAATAGCACGGGCAGTAACAGCGCCGGTACTCGCGTGCTGGCTCAAATGACGTTCAAGGGCCTGTCGAACGTCGATAATGGTCTGACCGCGGCGTTCCGTGCCGGCGTCAACGGCTACACACCGCCGCCGCCGCCGCCCGCGCCGCTCGCGCGTTACACCAACTACGAATGAGCGCGTGAATAGAAACGGTCAGGACAGAAAGTGCCGGTGGTATGCGCCGAGGCGTATATTTGCGGGTTGAGCGCAGAAGGCACGCAGCAGCGCAAGGTAATAGGGCCGGTCACCGGCCGCAATCGATGGAGTATCTGTGTCAAACATGAACAAGTTTAAGTGGACAACGTTCGCGGCAAGCGCATGCGCCGCGGCTTTCCTGACCGGCCCGGTGGCGCACGCTCAGGCGTTGTCGGCCACACCGGGCGGCGTGCAGATAGCGGACTCCGTCGTCGCGGTTGTGAACAATGACGTGATCACCGAGCGCGAGCTCAATGACCGCAGCAACCTCATCGTGCGCCGTCTGCAGCAGCAGAACGCGCCGGTGCCGCCGGCCGCGCAGTTGCAACGCCAGGTGCTCGATCAGATGGTGCTGGAACGCATTCAGTTGCAGAAGGCGAAGGAAGACAACATCACCATCGACGCGCCCACGGTGCAGCGCACGCTCGAGCGTCTCGCCCAGCAAAACCAGATGACGCTCGACGTTTACCGCGCGCGCATCGAGGCGCAAGGCGTGCCTTGGGACACCTTTCAACGCGATGCCCGCACGGAGCTGACGCTCTCGAAGCTGCGCGAGAAAGAGGTGGACAGCAAGATCACAGTGTCGGACGCGGAAGTGGCGAACTACGTCGCGAGCCAGCGCGGACCGAACGCAGGCGGTGGCAACGACCTGCATCTGCAGCACATCATGTTCAAGGTGCCGGAAAACGCATCGCAGGCTGACATTGCTGCGATCCAGGCGAAGGCAGAAGCCGTATTGAAGGACGCGCAGAGCGGTTCGGATTTCGCGAAGCTCGCGAAGAACAATACGCAGGACACCGATGCCGCCAAGGGCGGCGATCTCGGTTTCCGCACGCAGGCTTCGTTGCCGGCATCGATCGTGACGGCGGTGGCGACGCTGCGTCCGAACCAGGTGAATCCGCAACTGATCCGTACCGACGGCGGCTTCGAAATCATCAAGCTGGTCGAGCGCCGCACGGGTCAGGGTCAGGCTGCCGATGCGCCCAAGCTCGTGCAAACGCACGTTCGTCACATTCTGCTGCGCGTGACCGATGGCACGTCGGAACCGGCAGCGCGTCAAAAGCTGCTTGAAATCAAGGCAGACGTGGCGAAGGGCGGCGATTTCGCCAATTACGCACGGACTTACTCGTCGGACGGCTCGGCATCGCAGGGCGGTGATCTCGGCTGGATCAGCCCGGGTGAAACCGTGCCGGAATTCGAGCGCGCCATGAACAATCTGAAAGACGGCGAAGTCAGCGATCCGGTGCGTTCGGAATACGGCTATCACCTGATCCAGGTGCTCGGACGTCGCGAAGCAGAAGGCTCGGTGCAGCAACAGCTTGATCTGGCGCGTCAGGCCATCGGCCAGCGCAAGGCCGAGCAAGCTTATTCCGACTGGCTGCGTGAACTGCGTGACACCGCTTACGTCCAGTACAAGGGCGCCGCCGCACAGCAGGCCCTGAACCAGTAAAAGGTTGTCCGAATGGAACCAGCAAGCCGCTCACTGTCCATAGCCATCACCACCGGGGAGCCGGCCGGCGTTGGTCCTGAACTGACAGTGGCGGCCCTGGCTGACGCGGCTACACGCTGGCCAGAAGTAAAGTTCTCGGTGCTCGCCGACCGCGATCTGATGACCCAGCGCGCGGGTACATCGTCGTGGCTTTCCGGCGATGCGTCGATCGAGATTGAACACCATGCGCTGAGCGTTCCCGTTGTAGCGGGCAAGCTTAATGCCGCGAACGGGCGCTACGTGCTCGGTCTGCTCGATACGGCCATCGACGGCGCGGTCAGCGGACGGTTCGACGCCATCGTCACGGCGCCGCTGCAGAAAAGCACCATCAACGACGCCGGCGTTCCCTTCACCGGCCACACCGAATATCTCGCCGAGCGCACGCATACCCCGCGCGTGGTCATGATGCTCGCAGGCACTGGCGAACGGCCGTTGCGCGTCGCGCTCGCCACCACACACTTGCCGCTGAAGGATGTATCGGCGGCGCTGACGGTGGATGGCATCGTCGAAACGCTAAGCATCATTCATCGCGACCTGAAGGCCATGTTCGGCTTGCCCGCGCCGCGCATTCTCGTCACCGGCCTGAATCCGCACGCGGGCGAAAACGGCTATCTCGGCCGCGAGGAAATCGATGTCATCACCCCGGCGCTGTTGCGCGCGCGCGAACTGGGAATCGATGCACCGGGTCCGTATCCCGCCGACACGCTGTTTCAGCCGCGCTATCTGAAAGACGCCGATTGCGTGCTTGCCATGTTCCACGATCAGGGCCTGCCGGTCCTGAAGTACGCAACCTTCGGCGAAGGCATCAACGTGACGCTCGGCTTGCCGATCGTCCGTACTTCCGTCGATCACGGCACCGCGCTCGATCTCGCCGGCACGGGCCGGGCAGACCCGGGCAGCCTGATCGTCGCCATCGATACCGCTGTTGCCATGGCGCGCCATCGTCGCGCGGCCTGATCCCCTTATTTGCAGTTCCTGACCGGTTTTCTCCGATGTCCATCAAGCACCAGGGCCACTTCGCGCGCAAGCGCTTCGGGCAGAACTTCCTCGTTGACCAGGGCGTGATCGATTCGATCGTCGATGTCATCGATCCCAAACGCGGCGAACGCATGGTCGAGATCGGGCCGGGGCTGGCCGCGCTGACCGCGCCGTTGATCGAGCGGCTGTCCACGCCCGAGTCGCCGCTGCACGCGGTCGAGCTGGATCGCGATTTGATCGGGCGGCTTGAAAAGCGTTTTGGCGAACTACTCGCATTGCACGCTGGCGATGCACTCGCGTTCGACTTCGGCTCGCTCGCGCTGGAAGGCGACACGCCGTCGCTGCGGATTGTCGGGAACTTGCCGTACAACATTTCCAGCCCACTGCTGTTCCACCTCACGGCGTTTGCGCCGAAGGTCATCGATCAGCATTTCATGCTGCAGGACGAAGTCGTGGACCGGATGATCGCCGAGCCGGGAACGAAGGACTTCGGCCGGTTGACGGTGATGCTGCAGTACCGCTATTCAATCGACAAGCTGATCGACGTCCCGCCCGAATCGTTCAATCCGCCGCCGAAGGTGAACTCCGCGATCGTCCGCATGATTCCGTATGCGCCGAACGAACTGCCCGATGTCGATGACAAGGTGCTCGGCGAAGTCGTGCTGGCCGCGTTCTCGCAGCGGCGCAAGATGATGCGCAATACGCTGGGTGTGTATCGTGACCGGGTCGACTTCGATGCACTCGGCTTCGATTTGTCGCGGCGTGCGGAAGAAGTGCCGGTGGCCGAATTCGTGAAGCTCGCGCAGATGGTGGCGCAGGCGCGTAGTAATTAAGCGTCAGTTGTTGTTTCTTCCTCTCCCCGCTTCCTTTTCGACGCTTTTCCCCTCTTGACTCCATGCATTCCCTGCATTCTTTCGATGCAAGGAATGCACTGGAGTTAACCGTCTCCTTGCCCTCAAATTAGCGACGCGTTCGCGCAAGCCCGGCCCCAAAGCCACGGCCGCGACGAATTCTGATGCGTGCGGATTTGATTCGCACTACGAGATGACAAAGAGACGGGAGACGCATGAAAACTTTAGGAATTTCCGAGACAAAAAGCAGATTCATCCAATGGCGTTCGCAATGGTGCAAGTTGGGCATTGCCGTACTGCCTGTAGCGTTGAGTTGCGGATCGGCCCATGCGCAGTCGAGCGTGACGCTTTACGGTGTCGCTGACGTCAGCATGCGCTATCTCTCGAATGCCGACGCTCAGGGTAATGGCCGCTTCCTCATGGGCCCGGGCGGTATGAGCGAAAGCCGCTGGGGCATCAAGGGCGTGGAAGATCTCGGGGGCGGCTGGTCGACCATGTTCAAGCTCGAAAACCGCTTCTTCCTGAACAATGGCCAGAGCGATCCGACCATGCCGTTCTTCAACGAAGCGCAGATCGGCATTCAGTCGACATCGTATGGACAGGTTGTGATCGGCCGCCAGTACAACGTGATGATCGAAGGCATCACCATGGGCGGCTACTCAAGCAACCCATGGATTCCATACGACTTCAACTTCCAGCCCGAAGTGACCATGACGGGCGGCATCTGGAGCAGCAACCAGATCCAGTATCACGGCAGGTTCAAGGACTTCCGCATTTCCACCGCGTATTCGTTCAGCGGCAACGCCGGCATGATGTCCTATGGCAGCCAGTACGGCGTGGCCGCGGCGTTCACACCCGGAGGCGGACCCGTCTCGATTGGCGGCGCGTTCAAGGAAACCAAGGACTCGATCAACGGAAGCGATGCCAAGGCGTGGACCGTCGGCGGATCGTACACGTGGAACAAGACGCGGTTCGCACTGGGTTATATCGTCAATCAGAACGACAAGGGCTTCACCACGTTCGCCAACGGACCGTTCTCCGCGCCCGGGCTGGCCGCGCTGAAATATTCGGACTTCAAGCGCCGCCGGATGATCCTCGGCGGCATCACGCAAGAGGTGGGCAGCACCTGGCATTTCGCGGCGAACGTGTGGCGCACGCTGCAGGACGGCAAGGCGCAATCGCAGGACGGTTCGGCGTGGCAGTACCAGCTCGTCGCGGATTACGACTTGTCCAAGCGTACCGACGTGTATCTGGAAACCGATTATTCGCGCTATAAGGGCGATCTGATCGGCGCGCAGTTGCAGGGCGTGAATGCGCCGGGCCTTGCGCAGAAAAGCACGCAAATCGGTGTGATGACCGGGATTCGCCATCGCTTCTGAACATGTTTTGAGGCGTTCGGACGAACGCCTCAAAACATCGGCGAAAACGAGTGCGGATGATATAACCAGCCGGCGTTGAAAACAGGCAGAAAAACATCCAGGGCTGCGTCACATATCATGCATGAGATCAATTCGCGTCGACTGGCGCATCTTGTTGCGCTGGCCGAAGAGGGCAGCTTTGCGCGTGCGGCGGAGCGCGTGCATTTGAGCCAGCCCGCGTTGAGCCGCAGCATTCAGGCGCTGGAAGACGAATTCGATATCAAGCTCTTCGATCGCGCCGCCCGCGGCGTCGCCACGACCGCCGCCGGAAAACTGCTGGTCGAGCGCGCGCGGCGCGTGCTGTTCGAAGCACGTTGTCTTTTCCGCGATGTCGAACTCATCCGCTCCGACGCGCTCGGCGAAGTGCGGATCGGCCTCGGCGCGCATGCCGCCGATATTCTGTTTCCAGACATGCTCGTGGAGTTTGCGCGGAAATACCCGAGCATCAAGATATCGCTGGAGATCGCCGAAGCGGGGAAGTTGATGGAGCGGCTACGCGCCGAACGCGCGGATTTTGTCGTGGTGGATCGCCGGGAAACGGCTATTGCGCCCGATGTCACCATGCATCGGCTGACCGGTCACGACGGCGGCTGGTTCGTGCGGCAGGGGCATCCGCTGCTCGCCCGTGCGCCCGTGCCGCTCGCGGCGCTGCGGGAGTATCCGCTGGTGTCGGTATCGTTGTCGGCGTTCATGGAGGACGCCGTGCGCCGGCTGCTGAAATTTCGCGCGCACGAGGAGATTCCGCTGCATCTGGAATGCAACGATGTTGCCGTGTTGAAGAGCGTCGTCGCGCGCACGGATGCCGTCATGTTTTGCACGGCTTCATCGGTGCAACGCGAGGTGCTTCATGAGCGGCTCGTGCGTGTATCGATCGTGCATCCGCGCAAGCTTGGTTTGCAGTTTGCGCTCGTTTGTCTCGCTGACCGGACGCAATCGGCGGCGGCCGAAGGCGCCCTCGGACTTGCTGCGCAGATCATGAACGAGGCAACCCGGGCAGCCCGCGCAACGGGCCGCTCAAGATGATCAGGCGCGCGCCCGCGCAGCCGGCGCATTCACCAGCCCAATGCCCATCACCACCAGTGCCGCCGCCAATATGAAGCGCGTTGTCAGCGTATCGCCGAGCAGCAGCACGCCGAACGCCACGCCGAAGATCGGCGTGAGAAACGAGAACACAGAAAGCCGCGAAGCCATGTAGCGCGTGAGCAGCCAGAACCACGTGAGATAACTCAAGAACGCCACGATGATCGCCTGATACGCGAGACTTGCGATCGCGGTCGGCGTGATCGTGCCGATGTGCGTCTGCTCGAGCGCGAAGGCGAGCGTGAGCAAGACAATCGCCGATACACCCAGTTGATAGAACAGCGTCTTGCTCGCGCTCACGCGTGCGAGCGGCGAGGCGCGGATCACGACCGTGGTCGCGGCCCAAAAGACGCCACCGAGGACGCCGAGCGCATCGCCGGCCGTGCCTTGCCATGTCGATGCAGTATCCGGATTCCGATGCAGGAAGCCGTCGGCGAAAGCGATCGCGATACCGCCGAACGCGACCGCAATGCCGATCCACTGCACGCGGCGAAGTTTTTCGCCTGGCACGAAGAAGTGCAGGCCGAGCGCCATGAAGCACGGCGCGGTATAGAGGAACACGACCATGCGCGTGGCGCTGGTCAGCGTCAGTCCCAGGAAGATGCACACGAACTCGCCGCCGAACAGCACGCCCGCGAGCAGGCCGGACCCGAGGGTATCGTCGCGACGAAAAAGCGCCACGCCGCGCGAACGCGTCCAGAACCACACCAGCACGGTCGCGATGGTGGAGCGAATGCCTGCCTGGAGCAACGGCGGGAACGAGACGTTCGCCCCTTTGATCGCGACCTGCTGGAAGCCCCACACCGCGCACAAGCCGCTCATCAACAGGATGGCGGTGGCGT
>NZ_CAXTGZ010000178.1:0-10475 GCF_964243625.1 uncultured Caballeronia sp. | reverse complement strand
CGACGACGCGCAATCCAATCATGGCGTACCCCCCTTCATGGCGGCGGGTGAGCATTAAATGAACAGGGCTTGGCACTTGGCGAGAGCGCGGGTGAGACAACTCTGAAGCGGGAGACGGCGATGCAAGCAACCGATCTGCTGATGGACTCCGAGCCAGTCGTGAAGGACTGGTTGTTCAAGCGGAACTGTTCTGTCTCGCCGCGCCAGTTCGTAGCGTTTTATGTATCGCTGGCGCTGTTTTCGCTGCTGATCGCGAGTTTGCTGGTGTGGGCAGGCGCTTGGCTGGTGCTGCCTTTTACGGGTATCGAGTTGCTGGCGGTCGGTATCGCGTTCGTCATCTACGCGCGCCATGCTGTCGATTACGAGCGGATCCTGCTGTTTCACGACCGGCTTGTGATTGAACGCATGGACGCCGAAACCCTGACGCAGGTGGAATTCAATCCGCGCTGGGTTCGGGTGGAACCGGGAGCGAGGCCGAGAGATCCGGTCAAGCTAGTGTCGCGGGGCCAGTCGGTGCCTGTCGGGATTCATCTGGCACAGTACCGGCGCAAGCAGTTTGCCGTCGAGTTGCGCACATGGCTGATGCGCTGCAACTGACACGCGTCACCGGGTAGGTCGTTTCCGGGGGGAGCGATGCATGAGTCGGGCGGATGCAAACGGGGGTCGAGGGTCTGAATGGAAATTTTGGGTAAGGAAGCTATGAAAACAATCAAGCGAGCCCTCTCGGGCGTGCTGGCGTTAAGCGGACTCCTGTTCGCCGGCGCAGCCCTGGCGGTCAGTGACGTTCCCGGCGGTCCTGGAGTGAACGAACTCAACTTCCAGACGCCCGTGACGAAGATCGCCGAGGAGCTCTACGGCCTCCATACGTTCATGCTGATCATCTGCACGGTGATTTTTATCGGCGTGTTCGGCGTGATGTTCTATTCCGTCCTGATGCACCGCAAGTCAAAGGGGCACAAGGCGTCGAATTTCCACGAGAGCACCACCGTCGAAATCATCTGGACGATCGTTCCGTTCGTGATCGTCGTGCTGATGGCGCTGCCGGCCACCAAGGCCGTGGTTGCCATGAAGGACACCACCAACGCCGACCTGACCGTGAAAGTGACCGGTTATCAGTGGAAATGGGGCTATGACTATGTGAAGGGCCCGGGCGAAGGCATCAATTTCCTGTCCACGCTCACCACGCCGCGCAGCCAGGTCAATGGACAAGAGCCGATCGGCGAGCTGTATCTGCAGGAAGTCGACAATCCGCTCGTGGTTCCTGTCGACAAGAAAATTCGCATCATCACGACCGCCAATGACGTTGTTCACTCATGGTATGTCCCGGCATTCGGCGTGAAGCAGGACGCAATCCCCGGCTTCGTGCGCGACACGTGGTTCAAGGCCGAGAAGATCGGTACGTTCCGCGGCTTCTGTACCGAGCTGTGCGGCAAGGAACACGCTTACATGCCGGTCGTGGTCGAAGTGCTGTCTGCTGACGACTACAACAAGTGGGTCGATGGCCAGAAGAAGAAAATGGCCGCCAGCGCCGACGATCCGAACAAGACCTACACCATGGACGAACTGAAGGCGCGCGGCGAAAAGGTTTACACGTCGAACTGCGCGGTCTGCCACCAGCCTACGGGCAAGGGCGCGGGTCAGTTTCCGGCACTCGACGGCAGCAAGATCGCGAACGGTCCGATTGCCGAGCACGTGAGCATCGTGCTGAAGGGCAAGGGCGCAATGCCGAACTGGAGCGCGACATTGAATGACGTCGAGATCGCTTCGGTGATCACGTACGAACGCAACACGTGGGGTAACCACACGGGCGACATTCTCCAGCCGAAGCAAGTCGCCGATGCACGCAACGGCAAGATGCCGGAAGGCGGCGACCATCTGGCAGCAGCGGGCGCTGCTGCGCCGGCGGCGGGTTCCGATGCGGCGGCCAGCGCGGCGCCGGCAGCATCGGCGCCGGCTTCGGATAGCGCGGCTCAATCGGCCGGACTTCCCGCCAGCGTTTATTTCGAAACGGGCAAGAGCGCGTTGCCCGCCGACGCAGCAGCAGCCGTCACGGCCGCCGCTGATTACGCGAAGGCGCATCCGGACGCAAAGTTCACGTTGTCGGGTTTCACCGACGCAACCGGTTCTGCCGCGATCAACGCCGACTTGGCGAAGACTCGCGCGCAAGCCGTTCGCGACGCGTTGAAGGCCGCGGGCATTGCGGAAGACCGCATCATTTTGAAGAAGCCGGAAACGATCACGGGCGGTGCTGACGCGAGAGAAGCACGGCGTGTGGAGATCAGTCCGGCTGCTTGACGTACGTATCCAAACGTCCCGCTTCCTTCTGAAAGAAAGCAGGCGTAGCGTATCGCCCAAGTGCCGCAGTATTCGCTTTAGGAGATTGTCATGTCGAGCATCGGACACGATGTAACCGCGGGCCACGAACACGGCCACGCTCATGATCACGGTCATGAGCACGACGAGCACGCGCACGAGCTGCCTTACGGCTGGCGTCGCTGGCTGTTCGCGACCAACCACAAGGACATCGGTACGTTGTACCTGTTGTTCTCGTTCATCATGTTCCTCTCCGGGGGCGTGATGGCGCTGATGATCCGCGCCGAGCTCTTTGAGCCCGGCTTGCAGATCATGCGTCCCGAGTTCTTCAACCAGTTGACCACCATGCACGGGCTGATCATGGTGTTCGGCGCGATCATGCCGGCGTTCGTCGGCTTCGCGAACTGGATGATCCCGCTGCAGATCGGTGCGTCGGACATGGCGTTCGCGCGCATGAACAACTTCAGCTTCTGGCTGCTGCCGGTTGCCGCCATCCTGCTGATCACGTCGTTCTTCGTTCCCGGCGGCGCGACTGCTGCCGGCTGGACGCTGTACGCGCCGTTGTCCACGCAAATGGGCCCGGGCATGGACTTCGCCATTTTCGCGATCCACCTGATGGGTGCGTCGTCGATCATGGGCGGTATCAATATCGTCGTGACGATCCTGAACATGCGCGCGCCCGGCATGACGCTCATGAAGATGCCGATGTTCTGCTGGACCTGGCTGATCACCGCGTACCTGCTGATTGCCGTGATGCCGGTTCTGGCAGGCGCGATCACCATGGTGCTGTTCGATCGCCATTTCGGCACGTCGTTCTTCAACGCGGCGGGCGGCGGCGATCCGGTGATGTACCAGCACATCTTCTGGTTCTTCGGGCATCCCGAGGTGTACATCATGATCTTGCCGGCGTTCGGGATCGTATCGCAGGTGATTCCGGCGTTCTCGCGCAAGCCGCTGTTCGGCTATAGCTCGATGGTGTATGCAACGGCCTCCATTGCGATCCTGTCGTTCATGGTCTGGGCGCACCACATGTTCGCGACCGGCATGCCGGTGACGGGCCAGTTGTTCTTCATGTACGCGACCATGCTGATCGCCGTGCCGACAGGCGTAAAGGTGTTCAACTGGGTTGCCACCATGTGGCGCGGTGCGTTGAGCTTCGAAACGCCAATGATCTTCGCGATCGGCTTCCTGTTCGTGTTCACCATGGGCGGTTTCACGGGCCTGATCCTGTCCATGGCGCCGCTCGATATCCAGATGCACGGCACTTACTACGTGGTGGCGCACTTCCACTACGTGCTCGTGGCCGGCTCCCTGTTCGCGCTGTTCTCGGGCTGGTATTACTGGGCGCCGAAATGGACGGGCTGGATGTACAACGAGACGCGCGGCAAGATCCATTTCTGGGCGTCGATGATCTTCTTCAACATCACGTTCTTCCCGATGCACTTCCTGGGCCTCGCCGGCATGCCGCGTCGTTATGCGGATTACCCGGCGCAGTTCACGGACTTCAACCAGATCGCAACGATTGGCGCGTTCGGTTTCGGCCTGGCTCAGGTGTACTTCCTGTTCGCTGTCGCATTGCCGACGTATCGCGGCGGTGGCGATCTGGTGAAGGCGGAAGACAAGCCGTGGGACGGCGCTGAAGGACTGGAGTGGACCGTGCCGAGCCCGGCTCCGTTCCATACGTTCGAGCGTCCGCCGCAGGTCGAGTAAGTTTTTTGGCGGTGCGTCCCGCAGAAGCGGCGCGCACCGGCCAAACCAGCAGCACTGACAGCGAATGCATGACTAGCGGAATAAAGTCTGATCGGATGACCCGTAATTCACAGAAGCAACGAACGCCCGCCGAAGTCCGCGCGGGCAACAAGCGGCTCGGATTTATCCTGCTGGCGGTAGCCGCGGTGTTTTTCCTGGCCGTGGTCGTCGACCAGTACGTGCGTTCGAGAGGCTAGGGAGCAACGTGTCTACGCCTCAAGAGGTAAAGGAAGACCGCGCGTTCAATCGCTCGATGATGTTCAAGCTGATCGTCGTCGCGGCCGCCATGTTTGGTTTCGGTTTCGCGCTGGTGCCCATGTACCGTGCGATCTGCTCGATCACCGGCATCAACAACCTTGTGCAGCGCGACGTCGGCGCGCGGGAAGCGAAGAACACGCAGGTCGACACGAGCCGCAAGATCGCCATCGAATTCGATGCCAATGCGCGCGGCCCGTTGCAATTCAAGCCTGAGCAGAACTCGCTCGACGTGCATCCCGGCGAAGTGATGACGGTGATGTACGAGGTGACCAACCAGCAGGGCCGTACGGTTCAGGCGCAAGCCATTCCTAGCTACGCGCCAATGCAGGCCACCGAGTACTTCAAGAAGATCGAGTGCTTTTGTTTTACGCAGCAAACGTTGAAGCCGAACGAGACCCGACGCATGCCCGTGGTGTTCGTGGTGGACCCGAAGCTGCCGAAGGATGTGAAAACGATCACGTTGTCATACACGTTCTTTGAGTTGACCGCGCCGGCGACGGTGTCACGCAGCGGTACCTGAAGCGGTTACCTTCAAGGCAGCCCGCGAGGCAAGGATGCGCGGCGATGTAGTCCACAAGTCGTGTAAAGCGGCGGAGAAGCATGATGGTCGAGATACAAAAGCCGGTTCCGAAGAGCAGTTTTCTCCGGTTGCTGAAGGCGGTTTTCTGGTCGTTCTTCGGTGTGCGCCGTCGCCGCGACCTCGAAAGCGATGCGTCCCTGAATCCGCTGCATCTGATCGCGGCGGGCGTCATAGGGGCAGTGCTGTTTATCGTCGTGTTGCTGGTGGTGGTGCGGGCAGTAGTGGGATAAAGCTGGTGGGACCGCGTGGTGCGGCGCCCGAGGCAGAAAAAATTCAAGCAACTGGATCGAAGTGGAGAATCAATAATGAGCGGTCAAAACGAAAGCCCGTACTATTTCGTCCCGCACCCGTCGAAGCATCCAATCATGGCCGCCACTGGTCTTTTGATTTCGATGGCTTCGCTGGCGTCGTGGGTGAATGGTGAACCGTGGGGGCCGATCGGCTTTGTTATCGGCCTGCTTTGGCTGCTTTATACGCTGTGGCACTGGTTTGGCGATTCCATCGGGGAATCGGAAGGCGGGATGTACGGCAAGAATGTCGATCTGTCGTACCGCTGGAGCATGAGCTGGTTCATCTTTTCCGAAGTCATGTTCTTTGGTGCGTTCTTCGGCGCGTTGTTCTACGCACGGCAGATCGCGCTGCACGAACTCGGCAGCCTGGATTACAAGCTGATCTGGCCGGATTTCACCGCGGTATGGCCGAACAACGGCCCGGCTGCGCTGATCTCCCATTTCCGTTCCATGACCCCGTGGCCGCTGCCGACGATCAACACCGCACTGCTGCTGAGCTCGGGCGCGACGCTGACTGTCGCTCACCATGCGCTGCGCGAGAATCATCGTAAGAAAACGATTATCTGGCTGGCTGCGACCGTTGGCCTTGGCGTGATGTTCCTGTTCTGCCAGGGCTACGAATATTTCCATGCCTACAACGAATTGAACCTGACGCTGGCGTCCGGCGTTTATGGCTCGACGTTCTTCCTGCTGACCGGCTTTCACGGCTTCCACGTTTTCCTCGGCGGCACCATGCTGACGGTGGTTCTCGTGCGTGTAATCCGCGGACACTTCACCGCGGACCATCACTTCGCTTTCGAAGGCGCCGCGTGGTACTGGCACTTCGTGGACGTGGTCTGGCTCGGGTTGTACGTGGTCGTCTATTGGTTGTAAGCGCGAACTACGAAGGAACGTGCCAATCAGTACGGACCCTTCGCCAGATAGTCTGAAGTCGATTGAAGAAGATGCTTTGAAAAGCGCCGCCTCGACCTGATTCGGGCGGCGTTTTGCGTTTTTGCGATGTGCCGTTTTGTCGCAGCACGGATTGCACGGTCAGGCGCTGGATCGCGGAAAATCGCGCGGAGTTCGAGCCCAACACTTTACTGATGCGCGATCAGCGGCCGAGCGGGATACCGGTAGACTGAATCCAGCCCATCCAGTGCGCGAACAGGATGAAGAGAAACAACGAGATCGACAGCCCGACTCGCATGGCGAGGGACCACACCATGCGCTTGCTCTTGCCCTTGTCGGTCATCATGAAGTACAGCGCCGAACCCAGGCTCGCGATGATGAGAATGAATGCGATGGCAACGAATATGTGCATGAAGACAGCCAGTTGGCCTATGAAGTTCGATTCCTCGATTATCGCATCGCAGGTAATGTGCCGCGTGCGAGTTGAAAGTTTCATCGGTGCACATACGGCGGTCGCGGTATGAAGATCCGCTTCTGGCCGGCGCTGATCATCCTGATCGTGATGGCGGTGACGGTGCGTCTGGGCTTCTGGCAGCGCGATCGTGCGCATCAGAAAGAGCAGCTCAATGCGAGGATCGTCGCGTTCGAGAACGCTCCGGCGCAACGTGTGAGCGCAGCGCCAATGGCCCTGAAGGATGTCGAGTTTCATCGCGTGCAGGCGCGCGGCACGTTCCTGCCCGATCAGGTGGTCTATCTGGATAATCGGCCCTACCAGGACCAGCCGGGGTTTTATGTGGTGATGCCGCTCAAGCTCGACGATGGCGGCGTGGTGTTAGTGAACCGCGGCTGGCTGCCACGGAATCTGGCGGACCGTACGGGTATCGAACCGTATCTCACGCCTGGCGGCGAAGTGGACATCGAGGGGATTGCGCGCGCAAATGCATCGCAGGCGTTCGAGCTCGGGCGCGGCGGATCGGATGCGAAACTGAAGATTCGACAGAACCTGAGTGTCGCCGCCTACGCCACCGAGACCGGCTTGCCGCTGCAACCGTTCGTGATCCAGCAATCGAACAACACCGGTGACAAGCTGGTGCGGGACTGGCCGGCGCCCACCATGGGTGTCGATACGAATTACGGTTACATGCTCCAGTGGTGGGGCATGGCGGCCGCGGCGCTCGGATTCGGCCTGTATGCCGCGCGACGGGCCGCGAAGAAAGACGAGTCGAAGGATCTTCCGGCACAGCCGCTCGACCAGAAGATTTAAAGACGCTACGCAAACCGAACCAAGCGACCAACAAATAGAGGCAACATTTTGTCCATGCAAACTCCCCGTCCTTCGCCGTCCGCTGTGAACAAAGCGCGGGCGCAGCAACAGGAACGCACGCCCGGTTCGTGGAACAAGGGGCGCTGGATGTTGCTGTTGCTCGCGTTCGTGTGCGCGGCGCCGGTGCTTGCGTCGTATTTCATGTACTACGTCGTCAAGCCGACGGGCGGCACGACGAGCTATGGCGCGCTGGTCGAACCGCAGCGCCCGATTCCCGATCAACTCGTCGTCACCGACGAACAAGGCAAGCCGATGCCGCTCTCCGCCTTGCGCGGCAAGTGGCTGATGGTCACGGTCAACGGCGGCGATTGCGACGAAAAGTGCGTCACCCGTCTCTACTTCATGCGCCAGGTTCGCGCGCTGCAGTCGGCTGAACGTGAGCGCGTGGTCAACGTATGGCTGCGTACCGATGACAAACCCGTGTCCTCGGTGATCCGGACGGCGTATCCGCAGCCGGACACGCGCATGCTCATCGCTGATCCGAAAGCTGTGGCCGCGTGGCTGCCGGCAGGCGCGGATTCGCAACTCACCGATCACATCTTTCTCGTCGATCCAAACGGCAACCTGATGATGCGTTTCCCGAAGGATCCGCAGCCGGAAAAGATCAAGGCGGATCTGGCGAAGCTGCTGAAGTGGTCGCGGATTGGTTGAGACAAAAGGGGCCATGCAGGCATGACTTACGTTTTACAACTTGGCTTGATCGGCATTTGCATTGCGTTGTTGCCGCTTTCTTATGTGTGGGTGAAAGCCGACGACAATAAATTTAGCAAGCTCGTCTGGCTGACCACCTTCCTGACACTCGATCTCGTGATGTTCGGCGGCTTCACCCGCCTCACGGACTCCGGCCTCGGCTGTCCCGACTGGCCGGGTTGCTACGGCACGTCGTCGCCTTTTATTGCGCATGCCGCAATCACGGCGGCGCACCAGGCGATGCCCACCGGGCCGGTAAGTATCGGCAAGGCGTGGATTGAAATGATTCATCGCTATTTCGCGATGGCGATCGGCGTGTTGATCATCGCGCAGGTGATCATTGCGTGGACGGCGCGTCTGAAACGTCGCCCGTTGCACGTCTCTCCGTGGTGGCCAACTTCCATCTTGCTGCTGATCGTGGTGCAGGGCGCGTTCGGCGCGTGGACGGTCACCATGAAGCTGCAGCCGGTGATCGTGACCATTCACTTGCTGCTCGGGCTCGCGTTGCTAGGCTCGCTCGGCTGGCTGGCGGCGCGCCAGACGCCGATCCCATCGATAAACCCTGCCGCCGCCCGCTGGCTTCCAGCGGCGCTCGTGGGTTTACTGTTGCTGATCGTGCAGATCGCACTGGGCGGCTGGGTCAGCACGAACTACGCAGTACTCGCCTGCACGGACTTCCCGCTATGCAACGGCGCCTGGATTCCGCCGATGAACTTCGAGCACGGCTTTCATCTGTGGCGCGCGCTCGGCATGACCGGCGACGGCGATGTCATCTCGCAGGACGCACTGGTCGCAATCCACTGGACGCATCGTACGTTTGCGGTCGTCGTGGTGCTGTATCTGCTGTGGCTCGCTGCGAAGCTGCGTCGATTTGAGTCATTGAGAAAGCCCGCAAACGGCGTAATGTTCGTGATCGTCGTGCAGTTCCTGACCGGCCTCTCGAACATCCTGTTGCAATGGCCGCTGCCTGTCGCGGTGGCGCACAACGGTGGTGCGGCCATCCTGCTGCTACTGCTCGTTATGATAAACTTTCGGATCTCTTCCAGCCGCCACGGCCACGCCCTGAGTCCCGCTGCGGGATCGTCCGCCACCGCCTCGCTGGACGCGGTATCCGCATCATTCCCGCGCCAAGCTCCGTGAGTTTCTATGGACAGCACCACACTGATTTCTCCCTCCGGTAGCCGCCTCTCGCAATACATTGCGCTGACCAAGCCGCGCGTCACGCAGCTTGCGGTGTTCTGCGCGGTCATCGGCATGTTCTTGTCGACGCCCGGCATGGTGCCCTGGACTGTGTTGATCGGCGGAACGGTCGGCATCTGGCTGCTGGCCGGCGCCGCGTTTGCCATCAACTGCCTGATGGAACAAAAAATCGATGCCATGATGCGCCGCACCGCATGGCGTCCGTCGGCGCGTGGCGAAATCACGGCTGCGCAGATCCTGCTGTTTTCGGCGGTGCTCGGTGCAGCCGGGATGTGGACGCTCTACACGTTCACGAATGCGCTCACCATGTGGCTGACCATCGCCACGTTCGTGGGCTATGCGGTGATCTATACGTGTTTGCTGAAGCCGGCCACGCCGCAAAATATCGTGATCGGCGGGGCTTCCGGCGCCATGCCGCCGGCGCTCGGCTGGGCAGCGGTGACGGGTCATGTTCCCGGCGACGCCTGGATTCTCGTGCTGATCATCTTCGTATGGACGCCGCCGCATTTCTGGGCGCTCGCGCTATACCGAAGGAAGGACTACGAGAACGCCGGCTTGCCGATGTTGCCCAACACGCACGGCGAGAAATACACGCGCCTGCACATCCTGCTGTACTCCGTGATCCTCTTTGCCGTGACCATGATGCCCTTCATTTCGGGCATGAGCGGCGTGCTATATCTCGCATCCGCCGTTGTGCTCGGCGGCATGTTCCTCGGGTATGCGTGGAAGATTTATCGTGATTACTCCGATGCTCTCGCGCGCAAGACCTTCCGGTTCTCCATCGTGTATCTGTCGCTGCTGTTCGGCGCACTGCTCGTGGATCATTACGTGCGGACGGTGATCGGCGTATGAAGTTTTCAGTTCGCGGGATCGTTGTCTGGATGGGATTGGCATTCGCTGCCGTATTGCTCGCCGCGTGCGACAGCAAGCCGGCATTCACGAATCTCGACATTACTGGCAACACGCAGTTCGGCAGCGATTTCTCGTTACCTGATACAACTGGCAAGACCCGCACAATGGCCGACTTCAAGGGCAAGGCGGTCGTGCTGTTCTTCGGCTATACGCATTGCCCGGACGTATGTCCCACCACAATGGCTGAGTTATCGCAGGCGCTCCAGAAGCTCGGCGATGACGCCAAGCGCGTTCAAGTCCTGATGGTCACCGTCGATCCCGCACGCGA
>NZ_CAXTGZ010000177.1:0-10479 GCF_964243625.1 uncultured Caballeronia sp. | reverse complement strand
GGCATGCAGTTCCGAACTGTCTGGTACTTCAGAAGAACGCTCGACGCCGCAATCAAGAACACTTGAAATCCTCCACTTGGTCTACGGCAACCCACACGCTTCGCCACTACTGTGGGTTGCCATCAATCAGTAAACCCGAGCCGGATTGTTCAAGTCGCGCTAATATCCTCTTGCCCCAAAACGCAAAATGCCGCCGATGCAAACTCGCACCGGCGGCATTCTGTTTTCAATGCTGCTACTTCGCGTTAATCCCGCGCAATCCCTGCCGCGCCATGGCTCAGCCAGTCCAGCACCGCGCCCGTGTCGTCATCGCCAGCTTCACGGACCTTTGTCATCGCTTCGCTCACGTCCGCGCTCGCGTTTGGAACCGCCCGGCGGATCGCCACGCCCACCGCCAGGATGTCGATCATCACGAGATGCAAGATGCGCGAGATCATCGACATCTGCGACTCGCGTATCTCGATGTGATCCGTCTCCAATGCGACCGTCGCGCGCTTCGCCAAGGGCGTATTGCTCGACGTGATCGCAATTACGGTCGCACCCTGCTGCATAGCGATTTCAAGCACACGCAGCAACTCCGGCGCGCGGCCCGACTTGGATACCGCCACGATCACATCGCCCTTGCCCAGCAACGCCGCCGACGCCGCCTGCATGTACAGGTCGCCATAGGCAATCGTCGGGATGCCGAACCGGAAGAACTTGTAGTGCGCGTCCTGCGCGACGATGTTCGAATTGCCCAGCCCGTAGAACTCGATCCGGCGCGCACCGTTCAAAATGTCGATGGCCCGTTCCACATGATCGAAATTCAAATGCTCGCGCAATTGCAGGATCGCCGAGACGGTGTTGTCGAGCACCTTCGCGCCAAAATCCGTGGCGGTGTCGCCAAGATGCACCTGGCTGTGACTTACTGGAATCGTACCCGTCAGACCGGTCGCGAGCTTCAGCTTGAAATCCGATAAACCCTGGCACCCAAGCGACCTGCAAAAACGGATCACCGTCGGCTGGCTGACGTCGGCTTTACGCGCGATATCGATGATCGGGTCGTTGATGATCGAGCGAGGATGGTTCAGCGCCAGATCGGCCACGCGCCGCTCGGCGGGCGTCAGCGCATCGCGCATCTGGCGAATGCGTTCGAACACGGCCGAAGATCCCCCGTTCGCACGATTCGACAGCTGCTCCGAGAGAATCGCCGATACCCCCAGAAACGCCGGATATTCCGCGGTGATGATGAACGTCGGCACGCTCGACAAATACTGCTGGAAACGCCCTTTCGCCTCGAAGCGCTCGCGAAACTGCGACTTCGTGAAGAGTTCGCCCAGCTTCAGCACCACGCCGCCGCCAATAAAAATCCCGCCCAGCGCGCCCAGCGTCACCGCAATGTTCCCGGCGAACGTGCCGAGGATTCCACAGAAACAATTGACGGCTTCGAGCGCGAGCGGCTCGCCATCGTGCGCGCGCTGCGTGATGCTGGCCGATTCCAGATCGTCCGGCACGGAAACGCCATCGCGCTCGGCCAGCGCCTGATAAATCAGCAACAAGCCAGGACCGGCCGACACGCGCTCGAACGAGACATGCGGGAATTTCCTGCGCGCAAAACGCAGGACGATATCCTCGGTTTCGTTCGATGACGCAAAGCTCGCGTGGCCGCCTTCGCTGCCAAGCGCGATCCAGCGGTCATCGGCGGGAATCAGGCCGGACACGCCCAGGCCCGTGCCGGGCCCAAGCAACCCGATCACGCTGTTCTGGCGCCGTGACCCGCCGCCAACCTGCACGCGCTGGGCATCAGTGAGACCCGGAAGCGCCATGGCCAGGGCGGTGAAATCGTTGACTACGAGCAAGGTATCGAACCCCAGCGCGCGGCGCGTGGCTTCAATGGAAAAGCTCCAGTCGTGGTTGGTCATCGAAACATGATCGCCGTCGACCGGATTGGCGATCGCCACGGCCGCATGGTTCACGCGGCTGACTTTCGTGTCCTTCAGGTACTGCTGCATTGCTTCGGCAATGCCCGGGTAATCGTTGCCCGGATACACGCGGATCTCGCCGATGACACCCGGCGCCGTTTCGAGCGCGAAGCGCGCGTTGGTGCCGCCGATGTCAGCCAGAAGCCGGGGTCCATCAGCGTGCTGGCTTTGGGCCGCTACCGTTACGGCCTTACTTTGCACACCAGTAGACATCGAGCCTGACTCCTTGAGCGTTTGCCAACGTGGAGATGGCGTTTTTTTGCGGTGCGGCGAGCGCGGCGTTCAGTACATCGAGTTTTTTCTGTCCACTGATGAAGAGGAACAGCTGCTGTACGCCCTTGAGCGCAGACATGGAAAGCGACACGCGCGCATGTGGCGCGCTGCCCGGATGAACGGAGATGAACCGGTCGGGCGTGGTGATCGCGAAATCCCACTCGGGGGCATCGGCAAAAATCGACGCGGTGTGACCGTCCTCGCCCATGCCGAGCACGGCGACATCGGGCACGCGGCGTTGTGGATCAGCGTTCAGGTCGCCGATATGCGCGGCGAGCGGCCGGTTGACATCCACGAGCGGCAGGAAATAAGCACCGCTGGCCGCGTTCTGCAGCAGCGTCTCGCGCACGAGTCGCGCGTTGCTGGCGCTGTCCGTTTCGGGCACCCAGCGGTCATCGACGAGCGTGACATTGATATGCGCCCAGTCGAGCGCGTGCGTCGACAGCGTTTTCAGGAACGGCTTCGGGCTCGTGCCGCCCGAGACGGCGAGTGTTGCATGCTGGGTCTGGTTACCCGATGCACCCGATACGGCGGCATCGGCCGAAGCTGCGCCGCGAGCCGCGAGCGTTGCAGCAAGCGCGTCGCCTACCGCTTCTGCCAGGGCGTCGGATTGGGCGCCTGGTTCATCGAAAGTATGAAGCTGGATCACTGCTCCTCCATGCTGCCTTGTTTTGGTTTCATTTCGCCCGCCGAGAGTCGCACGGCGGGATTTGTCTCGGCTTTAATTGCAACATGTCTACAGCACAAACGTCCTGGAACACGTTCCCACCGACCCGCTGGAACAAGCGGGCTTAATTCTCTTCTTCGAGCCAGCACGTGCCGTGTTGCGCCAGCATGGCGCTTGCGGCCGCCGGTCCCCACGTGCCTGATGCATAAGGCTTCGGCGGTTTCGACGATGCAGCCCATTCATCGAGGATCGGCTCGACATAACGCCACGCCGCTTCCTGTTCGTCGCGCCGCACGAAGAGCGCGAGACGGCCGTTGATGACATCGAGCAGAAGGCGCTGGTAGGCCTCCATCTGCCCTTCCTTGAAGAACTTGTCGAAGGCGAGATCCAGATGGACGCTCGCGAGATTCATGCCTTCGCCCGGCTGCTTGGCCAGGCAATAAAGGCGGATCGTCTCGTTCGGCTGAAGGCGAATCACGAGGCGGTTCGTACCTGCGCGCAATGCATTGGCGCCAAGCGCCGAGTGCGGCACGGGACGGAAATTCACGACGATCTCAGCCGTGCGGTCGGCAAGCCGCTTCCCGGTGCGCAGGAAGAAGGGCACGCCGGCCCAACGCCAGTTCTCGATCTCCACCTTCAACGCGACAAACGTTTCCGTGCGACTGTCAGGACGCACGCCGTGCTCGGTCGCGTATGCCGGCACCGACGTGCCCTTGATCACGCCCGCATGATATTGGCCGCGCACGGCGACCTTGCTGATATCGCGCGGATCGACAGGCTTGAGCGCGCGCAGCACGCGCAGCTTTTCGTCGCGGACCGAGTCGGAATCCATGGAATGCGGCGGCTCCATCGTCACGATGGAAAGCAACTGCAGCAAGTGGTTCTGAACCATGTCGCGCAAGGCGCCGGTGTTGTCGTAGAAGTCGCCGCGCGCTTCCACGCCGAGTTCTTCGGCAATCGTGATCTGGATGCTTTCCACCCATTCGCGCCGCCACAACGGTTCGAAAAGCGCATTGCCGAAGCGCAGCGCAAGCAGGTTCTGCACCGGCTCTTTGCCGAGGTAATGGTCGATCCGGTAGATCTGTTCTTCCGCGAAGATTTCGCCGACGGCGTCGTTGATGGCCTGCGACGACTTCAGGTCATAGCCAAGCGGCTTTTCCAGCACGATGCGCGCGTTTTCGCTCAGGCCCACGTCGGCGAGCGCGCGGCAGATCGGCACGAACAGCGACGGACCGGTCGCGAGGTAGAACACGCGCGTGCCGCCATGCTTGTTCACGGCGTCGCGCAGCAGCTTGAAGTCTTCCGGCTTGCCGAGGTCGAGCCGCACATAGTCGATGCGCTCGAGAAAACCCTTCCACACTGCGTCGTCCACACCGTTCTTCGAGACGTGCGGCTTGACGTGTTCGTCGACCCAGTTGAGATACGCATCGCGATCTTCGGAGGCGCGCGCCACCGCGACGATCTTTCCGCCCGATGCAAGCATTCCGCCACGATGCGCTTCGAAAAGCGCCGGCAGGATCTTGCGCATCGAAAGATCGCCCGTTCCGCCGAAAAGAACGAAGGTGAAATTCGAGTCGTTTTGCATGTGTCTCCGCAGGGGTTCTGAAGGACCGTAGTCCGATAAAATTTTTTTTGACACTGAATTGTAGTTTAACTACAATTCAAATCAAGGGGTAACGTGATCTCGGAAAAAAACACTTAGTCAATCAGAACATGCGTGTTTTCCCGGAGATTCATGTCTAGTTGCATGGTAATGGACCTGAGCCAAGGACGCTCTCGCCGAACGGTTCGCCGTCAGGGAATGTCATGGAACAGGCTAAAGCCGCAGGATGCAGGACCCCGGTCGCACGTCACAGTGGTCAGCCAGTGTGAACGGGCAAAAATCAAAAGAGGAGACACAGTTGCGATTCGACACACTCATCTCTTGAGAGCCGTGCGGCCGAGGTTCGGTCTGCCGGCCAGACTGGCGCGCCCGCCGTTCATCGACGAGGCAAACCGGTCTTATCCCGCTGACACCGCCGACTCCGGCCACTTCAAGTCTGTTCAGTTCCAGCCATCGCTTCCTGGCGGCATCAGGGGCCAATCGTTTTTTGTTCAGGTGTTCGGAGGAGATAAACAATGAAATTTCGCAAGCTCATGGGCGCGCTCGGCGCTGCAGGTCTGTTGTGCGGCGTGACGGCACAGGCGGTTCAGGCTGCAGAAGCCCTTTCCGTACTGCACTGGTGGACGTCCGGCGGTGAGTCGAAGGCTATTGGCGTGTTGAAGGACGACATGACCAAGCAAGGCTACACCTGGAAGGACTTCGCGGTTGCCGGTGGCGCGGGCGCCGCGGCCATGACCGCACTCAAGACGCAGGTGATCTCGGGCAACGCGCCGTCGGCGGCTCAGATCAAGGGTCCGCTGATCCAGGAATGGGCTGACCAGGGCGTGCTGGTGAACATCGATTCGGTGACGGGCGACTGGAAGAAGAACCTGCCGCCGGAAATCGACAAGGTCATGCATGCAGGCGGTCACTATGTAGGCGCGCCGTTCTCGGTGCACCGCGTGAACTGGCTGTATATCAACAAGGACGCACTGGACAAGGCAGGCGGCAAGGCCCCGACCACGTGGCCGGAATTCTTCGCCCTCGCCGACAAGATGAAGGCGAACGGTATTGTTCCGGTGGCAGCAGGCGGCCAGCCGTGGCAAGACCTGACGTTGTGGGAAGACGTCGTGTTGTCGCAAGGCGCCGACTTCTACAAGAAGGCGATCGTCGATCTGGACCAGAAGACGCTGACGTCCGACCAGATGGTCAAGGTGTTCGACACGGTCCGTCACGTGCAATCGTACTTCGATAACGGCCGCACCGGCCGTGACTGGAACCTTGCAACTGCCATGGTCATCAACGGCAAGGCCGGCATGCAGTTCATGGGCGACTGGGCCAAGGGCGAGTTCGCCGGCGCGAACAAGAAGTCGGGCACGGACTATGTCTGCGTAGCCGTTCCGGGTACGGAGAAGGCTTACACGTTCAACGTCGATTCGTTCGTGTTCTTCCAGCAGAAGGGCGCGAAGGATGCAACGCCGGGTCAACTGGCATTGGCGAAGACCATCATGACGCCTGAGTTCCAGGAGCAGTTCAGCCTGAACAAGGGTTCCATCCCGGTTCGCCTGGGCGTGCCGATGACCAAGTTCGACGACTGCGCGAAGAAGTCCTACGCCGATGAACAAACGGCCCTGAAGTCGGGCGGTTATGTTCCGTCGCTGGCGCACGGAATGGCACAAGGCGATGCAACTGCCGGCGCCATCACCGACGTCGTCACGAAGTTCATGAACTCGACGCAAGATTCGAAGAGCGCAGTTGCCGCTCTCGCGAACGCAGCGAAGACGAAGTAAGCGTTTTAGTGTGACGCACGGGCGCGCTCTCTCGGGAGCGCGCCCGAAAGCACAAGTCGATTACCGTAAAAACCGCTGTATCCCTGTTCCGGCCTGAGACTCTTGCCGGCAAATTTTCAGGAGTCGAGAAGTGGCTGCCTCCCCTAGCGGTATCGCGCAGAAGTCCTCGCGCACCCCGCCTCGTCGTACGTCGCCCATGGCGGCGCTTGCCGATACCTATATTCCGAAGCTCGTACTCGCGCCCAGCGTGCTGATTGCGCTCGTGTTTGTGTACGGCTTCATTCTGATCACCGGGTATCTGTCGCTGACGAACTCGCGATTGATGCCGCGCTACGATTTCGTTGGTTTCCAGCGCTACACCGAGCTGTTCTCCAACGACGTCTGGTGGACCTCGGCTGCAAACCTTGGCTGGTTCGGCATTCCGTTCATCGCCATTTGCGTCGGGCTCGGGCTGTTCCTCGCCATTCTGCTCGACCAGAAGATCCGCAATGAAGGCGCGTTGCGAGCGATCTTCCTCTACCCGATGGCGCTGTCGTTCATCGTGACGGGTACGGCGTGGCAATGGATTTTGAACCCGAGCCTCGGACTCGAGAAAGTGTTCCACGACTGGGGCTGGACGAGCTTTTCGTTCGACTGGCTCGGCAACCCCGACAAGGCGATTTTCTGCGTCGTGATCGCGGCCGTGTGGCAATCGACTGGTTTCGTGATGGCGCTGTTCCTCGCCGGCTTGCGTGGCGTGGACGCGGAAATCTTCAAGGCGGCTCAAATGGATGGCGCGTCGTTGCCGCGCATCTATCGCAAGATCGTGATCCCGAGCATGCGTCCCGTGTTCTTTTCCGTGCTGCTGATTCTCTGCCACATCACCATCAAGACGTTCGACCTCGTGGTCGCATTGACCGCGGGTGGTCCGGGCACGTCGTCGTCGCTGCCAGCCATGTTCATGTACACGTTTTCGTTCAACCGCGGACAGCTCGGCCTGGGCGCAGCTTCATCGATGATGATGCTAGCCACCGTCGTCGCCGTGCTCGTGCCGCTCATGTATCTGGAATCGAGGAGCACCCGCAATGGAATCTAAGATGACGATCAGCCGCGCCGTCATCTATGCGGCGCTGGTCCTGTTTGCCCTGTATTTCCTGTTCCCGATCTACGTGATGCTCTCGACGTCCTTCAAGGACCTCGACCAGTTGCGCACGGGCAACCTGCTCACGCCGCCGACATCGTTCACGTTCGCACCGTGGGTCAAGGCGTGGTCGCAATCGTGTACCGGCGTGCGCTGCGACGGCATGGAACCGTTCTTCATGAACTCCGTGCGCATGGTGATTCCGGCTGTGCTGCTTTCGTCGATCATCGGCGCCTTCAATGGTTACGTGCTCACGCACTGGCGTTTCCGCGGCGCGGACCTCGTGTTCACGCTGCTGCTGGTGGGCTGCTTCATCCCCTTCCAGGCCATTCTTCTGCCGATGGCGCGTCTGCAAGGCATGCTGGGACTCGCCAATACCACGACGGGTCTCGTACTCGTTCACGTGGTCTACGGTATCGCGTTCACGACCATGTTCTTCCGTAATTTCTACGTGAGCATTCCGGCCGAACTGGTGAAGGCCGCGCGTATCGACGGTGCGGGCTTCTTCACGATTTTCACGAAGATCCTGCTGCCGGTATCGTTGCCGATCTTCATGGTTTGCCTGATCTGGCAATTCACGCAGATCTGGAATGACTTCCTGTTCGGCATCGTGTTTTCGGGCGTGGATTCAATGCCGATTACCGTGGCGCTGAACAACCTCGTGAATACATCGACGGGCGTGAAGGAATACAACGTCGACATGGCTGCTGCGATCATCGCTGCTCTCCCCACTCTCCTCGTCTACATGGTCGCCGGCCGGTTCTTCGTGCGCGGCCTGACAGCGGGCGCGGTAAAGGGCTGATTTCCGCGGGGCGCTTCCACAGGTTCGAACCGAAGGAAGCGCCCGCGATAAAAGATCAACAGATGCGCGGACGACCACACTCAGCGCAGAGAAACTAAAGGATTCATAGCATGGCAAGCCTTTCAATCCGCGACGTATACAAGACTTATGCGAACGGCGTCCCCGTTCTGAAGGGCGTGAACATCGACATCGAGGACGGTCAGTTCCTGATCCTCGTTGGCGGTTCGGGCTGCGGCAAGTCCACGTTGCTCAACATGATCGCCGGCCTGGAAACGGTCACCAAGGGCGACATCATGATCGACGGCAAGACGGTGAACAACCTCTCGCCGAAAGATCGCGACATCGCGATGGTGTTCCAGTCGTACGCGCTGTACCCGTCCATGACGGTCCGCGAGAACATCTCGTTCGGGCTGAACATTCGCAAGGTGCCGAAGGACGAGCAGGCCGCCATTGTGAAGCGCGTATCGGATACGCTGCAGATCCAGCATCTGCTCGACCGGAAGCCCGGCCAGTTGTCGGGCGGCCAACGCCAGCGCGTGGCAATGGGCCGCGCTTTGGCGCGCGATCCGGTGATGTTCCTGTTCGATGAACCGTTGTCGAATCTCGACGCGAAACTGCGTATCGAAATGCGTTCGGAAATCAAGCTGCTGCATCAGCGCCTGGGCACGACGATCGTGTACGTGACGCACGATCAGATTGAAGCCATGACGCTCGGCGACCGGATTGCGGTGATGAAGGATGGCGTCGTGCAGCAATTCGGCGCGCCGCAGGACATCTACGATTCGCCATCGAATTTGTTCGTGGCGGGATTCATTGGCGCGCCGCCGATGAATTTTATCGACGGCAAGCTGGTCGAGGCCGGATCGGGCGTGGGTATCGAGTTGGATACGGGCGTGTCGCGTACCGTGTTGAACCTGCCCTTCGATGCCGCCGCCGTGCGTGGCAAGATCGGGCAGAACGTGATTCTTGGTTTGCGTCCGGAGCGCATTACGGATGCCCGCAGCGCGCACAATGTGGAAGACGCACGTCTGCAGCCGGTTGAGGTGAAGATCGATGTGATCGAGCCGACCGGTCCGGATACGCTCGTGTTCACCCAGGTGAACGGCAAGCGCGTGGTGAGCCGCGTGCACCCGGCGGCAAATCCGCAGCCGCTGACGAACATGACGCTGCTGTTCGATGTATCGAAAGCGGTGTTGTTTGACGCGAAGACGGAAGAACGGTTGGCTTGAGCTTTCTTCGCGTTCAATGAAGCCGCGCAGACCACACATTCTGCGCGGTTTTTTTTTCGATTGCCGGGTTGCAACGACCCAAATGATTGTTACAAAACTTAAATAGGAATAGTCCGAATCCACATGGACCTCGCCGGTCTGACGCATTGAGCCGACGCAACCGCGCGCCGAGACTTCTTCGCGACACGTCATCAGGCACAATCAGCCTTCTGATTCCTGATCACGTCGGCGGACTCGCCGGCATTCCAACGCGGGCGCGCTTTCCTATATGACAAACTCCTTCCTCAGCCAACACCCCGAACTCGAATGGCCCGCTGCTGCCGGCGCCGATCCGTTCATAGAACTGGAGTCGCTCGATAACGCCCGCGTCGAGCAATGGGTTGATTCGCAGAACGCGCGTACGACGGCCGCATTCGGCAAGACGCTTGAAACAGATGCGCTCACCGCGCGCCTCAAGAAGGCATACACGTCACAAGAGCGCATCGTGTCCTGCTCGCGATATGGCGACTGGGGCTACAACACGTGGCAGGACGAGGAGAATCCGCTGGGCATCGTGCGGCGCACACCGTGGGCTGCATGGCTCGCGGGCAAGGCGGAGTGGCAGATCGTCCTCGATGTCGACAAACTCGACCTCAACAACAATCCCGACGATGCCACCCGCTGGGCGCTGCATGATTTCGACATGCTCTACCCCACCTGGGACCGCGCGCTGGTGAGCTTGTCCCCGGGTGGTTCGGACGCATGTCTCGTGCGCGAGTTCGATATCGAATCGCGCACTTTCGTGGAAGATGGCTTCGAGCTTCCCGATGTCGGCAAGCACGACATATCGTGGATCAATCGCGACGCGGTGTATGTCGGCTGGGACGACAGCGCGCATAGCAAGAAACCGGCGCTGACCACGTCGGGCTTCCCGCGCCAGGCGCGCAAATGGAAGCGCGGCACGAAGCTCGCCGATGCGCCCATTGTCTTCGAAGGCAAGCGGCGTGATGTATCGGCGGGCGTGGATTACGACCCGCTCGAAAACCTGCACCTCGCGTCGCGTGCGACCTCGTTCT
>NZ_CAXTGZ010000176.1:0-10488 GCF_964243625.1 uncultured Caballeronia sp. | reverse complement strand
TATCGGGCGTATCCACTCTTGCATCGGGCTCGTGCAACGGTGCGTCGGGCCGACGTACGCCCTGATGAGCATCACCGCCCGTTGCGGCGCCACCCGGCAAGTTGCCGATGGACCCACCCCCGCTTGCGCCTGAACCACTATCGCCTAACGGCTTGCCGCTATTCTTCTCGCGTTCTGTCTGGGTCATGATGGTTCCTGTCCGTTTGCCGTGGTCAATACAAACAGCAAGTCACATTCCACTACCCGGCGCCGGCTTTCGTCACTTCCGCGGATTCCTCGGAGACGTTACCCTAAGCACCTGAAGCAGATGTCTCGTGTGAACCGTCGCCTTACGCTCAACACCATGCCAGTTTACGATTACGAATGCCCGGAATGCGGCCAGTTCGAAACCGCTCGACGTATTGCTCAGCGCAATGACGCGACCGCTTGCCCTCAGTGTGGGATGACCGCGCAGCGGGTGATGGTCGGTGCGCCGTCGTTGTCAGGCGAGACGCCCGAGCCTGGCGGAGGGTACGGGATGCGGCACATGGGTGGGTGCGCGTGGTGCCGGTAAGGTCGTGAGCCTCATCGTCTTCTTAAGATCGCAGCAGGACGGGCCGTGTCGAGTTGAGAATCGCACCATATCTCAGCCCACACGCGTGCGTAGTTGATCGCTTGTAAAGGCGTCGGAAATGGCTTCGAAGTGCACGAATTGAAAGGATCGTCGCCACCATTCGATACGCGCCATACCGACACGCTCCCCGCATAGTTGCCATCACCGGGCACGGCGGCACACTCGATGTTGAACCCGCGATATTCAAATTGCATGCGCCCTCCGTCCGTTCTTTTTCGTCTTGGACAGGGTTGCCAAGTAGTTTCGAGACGTACTCAGCGGCTCCGATTCAAATGGATGTCGCTACGTTTGCGCTTGGAAAGCAATATATGAAAAGCACTCCCGATCTTGCATTCTGCTTTCTTTAACGGATGGAAGCGTCCGATAAGAATGATCACATTCAGTGGCTTTCGTACATTGCATTGTCAGAATGCGCGCATCCGACAGTGTCTGCTTTTTAGATGTCGTCGAAGCGGCAGAAAACCGCGCAGCTTATCCTGGACGAGGTCCGAATGAGACTTCCGGTCGCGCAAAGCGCACCGGAACGCCTGTGCCTCATACAAAAACGCCGCTCGCTCGTCGCCGTTGTACGTCGACAGTGAACGAGCGGCTATTGCGTGGTTTCGGAAGCGGCGTGTCAGCACAAGTGAAGGAATCCTAGCCGCAGTCCAGATGCGACCGCGGGACTTGCCTTCTACCGGACAGCCGCTTCGTCACTCATCGACGGATAGTCGATATATCCTTTCGCATCGCCTCCATACATGGTGGCCTGATCCGGCTCGGTGAGCGCGGCGCCTGCCTTCAGGCGTTCGACAAGATCCGGGTTCGAAATGTACGGACGACCGAACGCGATAAGGTCCGCACGCTTTGTGGCCAATGTCGATTGTGCGAGCGCCTTGTCATAACCATTGTTGGCCATGAACAAGCCGTCGAAAGCCCGACGCAATACTTGCAGGTCAAATGCACCTGGAACGTCGCGAGTACCGCCGGTTTCACCCTCTATTACATGGAGATAAGCCAGCTTCAGCGCGTTGATCTTTTCAACGACATAGGTGTAAAGCGGCTCTGGATTGGTATCCGAGATATCGCCGAAGCTGCTCAGTGGAGAGATTCGCACACCGACCCTGTCGCCGCCCCATACACCGACCACGGCGTCAGCCACTTCGAGCAGGAGCCTGGCCCGGTTCTCGATCGAACCGCCATACTGGTCGGTGCGTCGATTTGTCTTGTCGCGCAAGAACTGGTCGAGCAGATAGCCGTTGGCGGCGTGAATCTCCACTCCGTCAAAACCTGCTGTCTTCGCATTCTGCGCGGCCGTTCGATATTGCTCGACAATACCCGGCAGTTCTGACGTTTCCAGCGCACGCGGTGTGACGAGCGGCACGAAACCGTCGTTGGTGAAAGCCTGCCCCTCGGGTTTTACCGCTGAGGGTGCGACCGGCAATGCATTATCCGGCTGGATGGAAGGATGCGAAATACGTCCGACGTGCCACAGTTGGAGGTACATCCGGCCGCCTTTGTCGTGAACCGCATTAGTGATGCGCCTCCAGGCTTTAACCTGTTCATCGTTGTAGATGCCCGGTGTGAAAACATAACCTTTGCCTTGCGGCGAGATCTGAGTCGCTTCGGCAATGATCAAACCGGCCGACGCACGCTGCGAATAGTATTCGATGGCAAGTTCACTCGGTACATCGCCCTCTTTCGCGCGACTGCGAGTGAGAGGAGCCATCACAATGCGGTTGGGCAGCGAGAGCGGCCCCAGTTGAACGGGTTCGAAGAGATAGTCGTCGATAGCGGCATTGCTGGTTTCTTTCGTCATGCTATTCCTATCGGTGAATGAATTCGGCTGCGCCTGGCGAAATCCATGCCATATAAAGGCAAGCGGAGATGCGGTCTCAAATGGTAAAGCAAGAATCGGCTGCCCGCTTTTTCGCCAGCGACCCCTCTCATCGGAAGGCGTCGCCCAAATGCGAAAACCGCGCTGACACAGCGCGGTTTGAAATGTACAGGGAGACTTATCGGCGACGACAATTTGACTTTGCCCCGCCTCAAAGCGCCGAGAAAGCAAAGTATGGCCGATCGTGCGGTCAAGCATGCCCCCCAGGAGGGTATGCGATGCTTAACGGCACATGGAAGTAGCGTGAAACGCTCGGGAATCTTGGTGGGCCGGGTGGGATTCGAACCCACTATCGGTCGATTATGAGTCGACAGCTTATACCAATTAAGCTTCCGGCCCTTTGTGCAGCGGAACGCAGATCAACACTGCCGTGATCACGAACTTCGTTCGTAACACACTCGCGAAGGTCTGCGAGTTTGCCTTGAAACGAGCCATAAAACAAGCGGGGCGGCCCAACCTGGACCGCCCCGCTCGGGTGCTTCATTCACGCCTCGACCATCAATTCCCTTCCAGGAACGACTTCAGCTTGTCCGAACGGCTTGGATGACGAAGCTTGCGCAGCGCCTTCGCCTCGATCTGGCGAATCCGTTCGCGGGTGACATCGAACTGCTTGCCGACTTCTTCAAGCGTATGGTCCGTACTCATCTCGATACCAAAACGCATGCGCAGCACCTTCGCTTCGCGCGGCGTCAACGAATCGAGCACGTCCTTCACGACGTCGCGCATGCTGGCGTGCAGCGCAGCATCCGCCGGCGCGACCGTATTCGTGTCTTCGATAAAGTCACCCAGATGCGAGTCGTCGTCGTCCCCGATCGGCGTTTCCATGGAGATCGGCTCCTTCGCGATCTTCATGATCTTGCGGATCTTGTCTTCCGGCATTTCCATCTTCTCGGCGAGCGTTGCCGGATCCGGCTCAAGACCGGTTTCCTGCAGGATCTGCCGCGAAATACGGTTCATCTTGTTGATCGTTTCGATCATGTGAACCGGAATCCGGATGGTGCGCGCCTGGTCGGCAATCGACCGCGTGATGGCCTGGCGAATCCACCATGTGGCGTAAGTCGAGAATTTATAACCACGACGGTATTCGAACTTGTCCACCGCCTTCATCAGGCCGATGTTGCCTTCCTGGATCAGGTCAAGAAACTGCAGCCCGCGGTTCGTGTATTTCTTGGCAATCGAGATTACGAGACGCAAGTTCGCTTCCGTCATTTCGCGCTTGGCCTGACGCGCTTTCAGTTCGCCGGCCGCCATCTGACGGTTGGTTTCCTTCAGGTCCTTCAACGGCAACACAACCCGCGCCTGCAAGTCGAGCAGACGTTGCTGCTGTTCGCGAATCGCGGGAACGTTACGCGCCAGGATCACGCTGTAGCCGTGATTCTCAGCAACGACTTTCTCCGACCATTCGAGATCCGTCTCGCTACCCGGAAAACGCGCGATGAACTCGGCCCGCGGCATGCCGCATTTATCGACAACGGTATGCAGGATCTGACGTTCCACCTGACGTACTTCGTCCACTTGCGCGCGCAGCGTGTCGCACAGGCGCTCAACGGTACGTGCGGTAAAGCGGATGGTCATCAGCTCGCTCTGAATGGCTTCCTGCGCCTTCAGATAAGCCTTCGACTTGTAGCCTTCCTTCTCGTAAGCGCGGCGCATCTTGTCGAACCACTCGCTGATGAGCGAGAATTTTTCGAGCGATGCACGCTTGAGCGCTTCCAGTTGCGCGGCGTTGGCGTTCGCCTGAGCAGTGGTTTCGTCGACTTCTTCCTCGTCTTCGCTGCTTTCGTCGGCTTCCTCTTCGTCCTCGCTTTCAATGGCTTCCGCTTCCTGCTCGGAGAAACCATCGGCGTCGGCGGCGTTCGGGTCGATCAGACCGTCCACCAGTTCGTCAACGCGCGTTTCTTCGTTCTGCACGCGCTCGGCCATCGCGAGAATGTCCGCGATGGTCGTCGGGCACGCCGAAATGGCCATCACCATGTGCTTGAGGCCATCTTCAATGCGCTTCGCGATCTCGATTTCGCCTTCGCGCGTGAGCAGCTCGACTGTGCCCATTTCGCGCATGTACATGCGCACCGGATCGGTCGTACGGCCAAATTCGGAATCGACAGTGGACAGTGCGACTTCGGCCTCTTCCTCGACCTCGTCATCCGACGATGCGGCCGGCGCGTTGTCGTTGAGCAGCAGCGTTTCAGCGTCCGGCGCCTGTTCGTAGACCGCCACGCCCATGTCGTTGAACGTGCTGATAATCCCTTCGATCGCTTCCGTTTCCGTGAAGTTGTCGGGCAGGTGATCGTTGATTTCCGCGTAGGTCAGGAAGCCGCGTTCCTTGCCGAGCTTGATCAGCGCGCGCAGTTTCGCACGGCGCTCCTCGAGCTCTTCAACCGTACCGGGCGCGCTGGAGGCGAACGCGTCCTTCAACAGCGCTTTTTCCTTGGCACGCCGGTCGCGCGCCTTGACCTTCTCGACCTTGACCGGAGGCGCGGCTACGGCATCCGCTGCGGGCACCGCAGGATCGGCCTGGACGTTTTGCGCGTTTTGCGTTGCGTCGTCATCGACGGGTACTTCGTTCAGCTTTTTCGTCATGGAGTTCGCCGTACCGGCATTAGTCTCGACTCGCGGCTGCTGGACGACAGCCGATGGAACCGTGGATACTGAATGTGTGCGCGCTGCCTCGTCCTGCGTCGACACGACTTTCCGGGCATTACGCCGTCCGGGGTCCTGCGCCGGACCTCGCTTCACGACGCGCATGCGAGCCTGCTTCGACTCCTGCTTCGTGACGCGTTTCCGGCCCGCATTAGCAGCCGCTTCCGTTGCACTCGCTTGCTTGCCGGCCGAACTTCCGGCCTTCTCCGCTTAGCCCGCCGCATCCGACTGGCCGGAAATGCTGCCGGCCCGACTTGTCGACTGACCCAGCGTTTTTTTGCCTGGCGGCCTGACGGCTTTCGCCGCTCTGGCCGGCCCTGCACTCACTGCCGATGCAACCGAGCCTTGCTTCCTGGTGCTCAATTCAGTGCCCGGTTGACTGCCTGACTGACTACTTGAAGCAGACAAACCGGAAGGTGACTTGACGGCTGACGCGCGGTGTCTGGACGCTCCGGAGGAAGGAACTGACCGGCTTTGGGCCACTGCCCGTTTCGACTCGTTAGAGCCGCGTGCCGTTGTTTTCTTCCCGCTAGCAGTCTTAACCATGCGTGCCTCACCTCTTTTTCGCAAATGAGCACAAAAGTCAAAAAAACAACTTGCTGAAAACCTTTAATTGTAGCATGCGCTATTTACACCTCCCGACTTACCCCGCGTGCAGCCTTGATTTGAGCAGCTTTAACCGATAACTCCGAGAATTCGGCAATTTCTTCTGCGGTCAGGCTGGCCTGCTGCGCCAGTTGATCCAGCCGATTCCTATAGCTGTCATGCCGGAGTTTGACAACGGTTGCCTGCAGTTCCTCTGCCAAAAGCTTTTTCTGCTCCTGCACACGCTCGTTGGCAGACTCGTCAGCGGGGTCCCGCATCAGCAGGTCACGTACATTTTCATCATAGGCGAGAATTTCCTGGAAGATATCCTCGTAAGTCGGGGCGTTCGCGGCGTTGCGCAACAGATCCGACAACATCTGGAACTCCGCGGTCTCGCCCAGCTCCCGCGCATGTCCGATCACTTCGCTGAATAATTCGCCGTGTTCGGTCATGGTCACGAGCGACTGCTCGCTTTCGTGATCGAGCGTTTTATAAATCGATGGATACATCACCAGATTGCGCAACGCACGTTGTTCATGCCCTTTGACGCGACGCCGCTCGCTCTTCGGCAACGCGGCCCGGGCAACTGCCGCGGCGCGCGAATCGATGTCGCACAGTGCCGCAATTTCGCCAAACGGCGTATTCAGCCGATCGGCCAGCATGTGCAGGATCTGCACGCGCAGCGCGTTGGGTGGAAGCGCCTGCAGCAGCGGTTTGGCATCGAACAGCGCCTTCGCGCGGCCTTCCGGCTGGTCGAGCTCCTTGTCGTTCAAAATCTCGTTGAGCAGGAATTGCGACAGCGGCATGGCGCGATCGACCTGTTCACCAAAACCGTCCGTGCCGAACTCGCGCACGTAGCTGTCCGGATCGTGCTCTTTTGGCAGGAACAGGAAGCGGATGGTGCGGTTGTCGGCGGCGTGCGGCAAACATGCTTCGAGCGCGCGACGCGCGGCGCGACGGCCAGCGGAATCGCCATCGAAGCTGAACACGACCGTTTCAGTCTGACGAAACAGCTTTTGAACGTGGACCGGCGTGCAGGCCGTCCCGAGCGTGGCGACCGCATTCGCAAACCCGAGTTGCGCGAGCGCCACCACGTCCATATACCCTTCGACGACCAATGCGTAGCCAAGTTCGCGGATGGCCAGACGTGCTTCAAACAAACCGTACAACTCGCTGCCCTTGCTGAACAGCGGCGTTTCCGGCGAGTTCAGGTACTTGGGTTCGCCACCGTCGAGCACGCGTCCCCCAAAACCGATCACGTTTCCCTTCACATTGCGGATGGGAAACATCACGCGTTCGCGGAAGCGGTCGTACCGGCGGGACTGGCCCTGGTTGTCGCTTTTTTCGCTGACGATGATCAGGCCCGCGTCCACCAGGTTGTCGTTCTTGTAATCGGGAAACGCGCTTTCCAGGTTCTGCCAGCCGTCCGGCGCGTAACCCAGCCCGAACCGCAATGCGATTTCGCCGGTGAGACCGCGTTTTTTCAGATATTCGATGGCGTTAGGCGCCCCGCGCAATTGCTTCCTGTAGAAGTCACAGGCGGTTTGCATCACTTCCGTCAACGCGACGCTGACCGCCTTGCTTGGCGCAGGCGAATAGCCTTCGCCCGATCCGCCCGAAAGCCGCGAGGGTTCCTGCGGAACCGTCAAGCCGACTGATTGGGCGAGTTCCTGTACGGCTTCCGGAAAGGTCAGCGCCGTGTGCTCCATGAGAAAGCTGATGGCCGTGCCGTGCGCGCCGCAGCCGAAGCAGTGATAGAACTGCTTGGTCGGGCTGACCGTGAACGAGGGACTTTTCTCGTTATGGAACGGGCACAGGCCCATGAAGTTCGCGCCGCCCTTCTTCAACTGGACGAACTTGCCCACCACGTCGACGATATCGACGCGGTTCAGCAAGTCCTGAAGAAACGAATGCGGAATCACTTAGTAAGTCTTTTGCTGAGTCTTTATGAGAAGCTTTATTTGGCGAGCGCCGCTTTTACCAGGCCCGACACCGCCGTCATGTCGGCGCGTCCGCCCAGCTTCGGTTTCAGCACGCCCATCACCTTGCCCATGTCCTGCGGACCCGCCGCGCCCGTTGCCGTCACGGCAGCCTGGATCTCGGCGTTGATGTCATCGGCTGATAATTGTTCCGGCATGTAGGCCGACAACACGCCCAGTTCGGCTTGTTCCTTCGCAACCAGGTCGTCGCGTCCGGCTGTCTGGAACTGGCTGATGGAATCCTTGCGCTGCTTGATCATCTTGTCGATCACCGCCGTGATCGCTGCGTCGTCCAGTGTGATGCGCTCATCGACTTCGCGCTGCTTGATCGCCGCGAGCAGCAGCCGGATGGTCCCGAGGCGCTCCGTTTCGCGGGCGCGCATTGCGGTTTTCATGTCGTCGGTGATCTGGTCTTTAAGGCTCATTGCTTGGGACTCTGCTGATGCTGTGTTAAGAATTCTGCCGTTCATGGCTCAATGCAAAAACCCGCTTGAGAGGGTTTCCTCAAGCGGGATCACGAACCAGGGTGTTTCGAGTACTTTTGAAACCGGCCGGCGTGGCGCTGTGCGCCTGCCAGCGTGTTTTGGGAAGGGATCGAATTGTTTTTCATGGATCACCGCCCCGATTGCACTCTTTTGAGTTGCGCCGATTGTCGCTACTAACGAGGCAGTATAGCAGGTCGAAAACAGGTTTTCTAAGCCAGGAGCGGGCTTGATCCATCTTGCAAATCATCGGCTAAAACCATGCTGGTCATGGGTTTGGGGCCTGCTTGAACGTTTCAGGCACGAACCTGCTCGGCCGCCGCCTTTCCCGCCGCCACCGCGGACGCCCACGCCCACTGGAAGTTGTATCCGCCGAGCCAGCCGGTGACATCGACGGCCTCGCCGATGAAATACAAACCAGCGACCCGCGCGCTCATCATCGTTGCCGACGAAAGCTCGCGCGTGTCCACACCGCCGCGGGTGACTTCGGCTTTCCGGTAGCCTTCCGTGCCGTTTGGCGTCAGTGTCCAGCGCGACAGCGATTCGCCGATCTGACGCAGGGTTTTATCGGGGAGATCGGCAAGACGCGAATCCGCCGGCACGCGCTGGACGTCGAGCCAGGTCTGGGCAAGCCGCGCCGGAACGCGTTCCGCGAGCAACGTACCGACCTGTTTGCGCGATTCACGCTTGGCGGCAAGCAGATCGCCGGTCGCATCCACGCCCGGCAGCAAGTCGATACAAATCGGCTCCGACGGGTTCCAGTAGCTCGAAATCTGCAGCACGCCGGGCCCCGACAAACCCCTGTGCGTGAGCAGCAGATCCTCGGAGAATTCCGTGCGCTGGCGGCCCGTGCCAGCGCTCAGTTCAACGGGTACGGACAGCCCGGATAGCGCCGCGAACGGCTCCCAGTCGGCCGGTGCGAACGTCAGCGGCACGAGGGCGGGACGGGTATCGATGAGCTTGTGGCCGAACTGCTTCGCCACACGATACGCAAAATCCGTCGCGCCGATTTTCGGTATCGACAGGCCGCCGGTCGCGACAACGAGCGCCGCGCACGACATCGCGCCCGCGGTCGTTGCAAGCGTGAAGCGGGCGCCGTCGTGACTGATGGTATCGATTCCGACCGGCCGGCGCCACGTCACGCCGCCCGTGTCGCATTCGCTCTTCAGGACCTGGATGATCGATTCGCTGGAGTCATCGCAGAAAAGCTGGCCTTTGTGTTTTTCGTGCCACACCACGCGATGCCGCCTGAGCAGCGCGAGAAAATCCTGAGGCGTGTAACGGGCGAGCGCGGAGCGGCAAAAATGCGGATTTGCCGATAAAAAATTCGCCGGCCCGGCGTTGATATTCGTGAAGTTGCAGCGCCCGCCACCCGAAATGCGGATCTTTTCAGCGAGCCGTTCGGCATGGTCGATCAGCACCACGCGGCGGCCGTTTTGCGCGGCCACGGCGGCGCACATCATGCCGGCGGCGCCCGCACCGATGACGGCGATATCGTAAGTTTCCATGGCGCGCATTGTAGCGGCTGGCCGCCGGGGTTGCCGAGGGCAGAACGGCTGCCGCTGGTATACTTGCGCGCTACCCCAAACATCCCGAGAAGTCCCCCGCCATGCTCGTTCTAGGCATCGAAAGCTCCTGCGATGAAACCGGCCTTGCCCTCTACGACACCGAGCGCGGCCTGCTTTCGCACGCACTGCATTCGCAAATCGCCATGCACCGGGAATACGGCGGCGTCGTGCCCGAACTGGCATCGCGCGACCATATTCGCCGCGCGTTGCCGCTGCTCGAACAAGTGATGGCGGAAGCGAAAACGGCGCCTGCGGACATCGACGCCATCGCGTTCACGCAAGGGCCCGGCCTCGCCGGCGCGCTGCTGGTCGGCGCGAGTGTGGCGAACGCACTGGCCATGGCGTGGGATCTGCCGACCGTCGGCATTCATCATCTGGAAGGGCATCTGCTGTCGCCGCTTCTCGTGAGCGAGCCGCCGCCGTTTCCGTTCGTGGCGCTGCTGGTATCGGGCGGACACACGCAGTTGATGCGCGTGACCGACGTCGGGGAATACGAAACGCTCGGCGAGACGCTCGACGACGCCGCAGGCGAAGCCTTCGACAAAACCGCCAAGCTCCTCGGCCTGGGCTACCCAGGTGGCCCGGAGGTCTCGCGGCTGGCCGAATCCGGCACATCCGGCGCGGTCAGACTGCCACGCCCGATGCTGCATTCCGGCGACCTGGACTTCAGCTTCAGCGGTTTGAAGACCGCCGTGCTCACTCACAGCCGCAAGCTCGGCGCGGACGTCAGCGAGCAGTCGAAGGC
>NZ_CAXTGZ010000175.1:0-10514 GCF_964243625.1 uncultured Caballeronia sp. | reverse complement strand
CGTGCGCTTCGTCGCTGTTTGCGGCTTCGTCTTCCGCGTCTGTGGCATCGCCACTTTGCGGATTTGCCGCCGGCTCGAGCGCCGCGTTCAACGCCGTCCGATGATCGAACACAAAACACTCGCCATGGTAATGCGCGCCGCCAACTTCCTCGAAGTATTTGAGAATGCCGCCTTCGAGCTGATACACGTGGTCAATGCCCACTTCCTTCATGTGGATCGCTGCCTTCTCGCAGCGGATTCCGCCGGTACAGAACGACACCACCGTCTTGCCTTCCAGTTCCGCGCGGTGCGCTTCGATCACGTCCGGAAATTCGCTGAATTTATCGATGCGGTAATCGAGCGCCTGATCGAACGTGCCCACGTCGACTTCGAACGCATTGCGCGTGTCGAGCATCACGACCGGACGGCCTTCGTCGTCATGTCCACGGTCGAGCCACGACTTGAGCCGGGCCGCGGGGACGGACGGCGCACGGCCAAGTTCCGGTTTGATCGCCGGCTTTTTCATGGTGATGATCTCGCGCTTGAGTTTCACTAGCATCTTGCCGAACGGCTGCGTGGCCGAGATGCTTTCCTTGAATTCCAAATCCGCGAATTTGCCTTCGAAGAGCGCGTCCGTGCGCAGGTAGTGCATGAATGCATGGATAGGTTCCGGCGCGCCCGCGACAAACAGATTGATGCCCTCGGGCGCGAGCAGGATCGTCCCGCGAAGGCCAAGCGCCGCGCAGCGCTCGACGATCAGCGGCCGCCAGTCGGCGCCACTCTCGATGCTCACGAATTTATATGCCGAAAGATTGATGATGCTCATGACGCAAATGCTCTTAAAGTGCTTGAAAACGGGCGTTGCCGGGCGAAAAAGCGGGTTCGACGAGCGAAAACGGCATCTGTCGAATCCGTATTATCCCGCAAACGGCCCGCGCTTCCGACTCGGCCGTTCGGCTAACGAGTACACGTCGATGCGGCACTTTTTTCATCATGCGGATCGATCTTGCGGAACCATAGGTCGAATGGCTAACGCGCGCTCTGGAGGCTATTTTCGCGAATAGGCGCATGTACAATATCGTTCATGTCAGATCCCCGCTTTGTCCATCTTCGTGTTCACTCCGAATTCTCGATTGCCGACGGCATCGTGCGCCTTGACGACGTCGTCAAGGCCGCAGCCAAGGACGGCCAGGGCGCGCTCGCGCTGACCGATCTCGGCAATGCATTCGGCCTCGTCAGGTTCTACAAGGAAGCGCGCAGCAAGGGCGTGAAGCCCATTGCCGGCTGCGACGTCTGGATCACCAATCCGGCGGATCGCGACAAGCCCGCGCGTTTGCTCTTGCTCGTCAAGAATCAGCGCGGTTATCTGAACCTGTGCGAACTCCTGTCGAAAGCGTGGCTGACGAACCAGTATCGCGGACGCGCGGAAGTCGAGTACGAATGGCTCGAAGGCGGGTTGTCGGAAGGATTGCTGGCGCTGTCAGGCGCGCAGCATGGAGACATCGGCATGGCGTTCGCCGCCGGTAACGACCAGGCAGCGCAACGTCACGCAGAGCGCTGGGCGAAGCTGTTCCCGAGTGCGTTTTACATCGAGTTGCAGCGGGCGGGACACCCGGGCGGCGAGACCTATATTCAGCAAGCCGTCGCGCTCGCCGCGCAGTTGCAGCTGCCGGTCGTCGCCACGCATCCCATGCAGTTCATGACGCCGGACGACTTTACGGCGCACGAAGCGCGCGTGTGTATTTCCGAAGGAGACATGCTCGCCAATCCGCGTCGCCAGAAGCGCTTTACGACCGAGCAATATTTCCGTACGCAAGAGGAAATGTGCGCGTTGTTCGCGGACATTCCGTCGGCATTGGCGAACACCGTCGAAATTGCGAAGCGCTGCAATCTCAAGCTCGAACTCGGCAAGCCGAAACTGCCGCTGTTCCCGACGCCCGACGGCATGTCGCTCGACGACTACCTCGTGCATTTGTCGAAGGAAGGGCTCGAGAAACGCCTGGCCCAGCTCTACCCCGACGAAGCCGCACGCGAAGCGCAGCGCGAGACGTATTACGCGCGCCTGGAATTCGAGTGCAAGACCATCATTGGCATGGGCTTCCCGGGCTACTTCCTGATCGTCGCCGACTTCATCATGTGGGCGAAGAACAATGGCGTGCCGGTCGGCCCGGGCCGGGGATCGGGCGCCGGCTCGCTCGTCGCGTATGCGTTGTTCATTACCGACCTGGATCCGCTCAAGTACAACCTGCTGTTCGAACGGTTCCTGAATCCGGACCGCGTGTCCATGCCTGACTTCGATATCGACTTCTGTCAGGAAGGGCGGGACCGCGTCATTCAATACGTGAAGCAGAAGTACGGGGCTGACGCCGTATCGCAGATCGCGACGTTCGGTACGATGGCCGCGAAGGCCGCCGTGCGCGACATTGGACGGGTGCTCGATCTGGGCTACATGTTCACCGATGGCATCGCCAAGCTGATTCCGTTCAAGCCGGGCAAGCACGTGACCATCGCGGACGCGTTGAAGGAAGAGCCGACGCTGCAGGAACGCTTCGACAACGAAGACGAAGTGCATCAGTTGATCGAGCTGGCGCAGCGTGTGGAAGGGCTCACGCGCAACGTCGGCATGCATGCGGGCGGCGTGCTGATCGCGCCGGGCAAGCTCACGGACTTCTGCCCGCTCTACACGCAGGGCGAAGACGGCGGTGTGGTCAGCCAGTACGACAAGGACGACGTGGAGGCGGTCGGGCTAGTGAAGTTCGACTTCTTGGGCCTGACCACGCTCACCATTCTCGACTGGGCTGAACGGTATATCCGCCGGCTGGATCCATCGAAGAAAGACTGGAATCTGTCGCAGGTTCCGCTAGACGATCCCGCTTCGTTCCAGATCCTTAAGAAAGCGAATACGGTCGCCGTATTCCAGCTTGAAAGCCGCGGCATGCAGGGCATGCTGAAGGACGCGCAGCCTGACCGGTTCGAGGACATCATCGCGCTGGTGGCGTTGTATCGACCGGGCCCGATGGACCTGATCCCGAGCTTCTGCGCGCGTAAGCATGGCCGCGAGATCGTCGAGTATCCGGACCCGCGCGTGGAATCCGTCCTGAAAGAGACCTACGGCATCATGGTCTATCAGGAGCAGGTGATGCAGATGGCGCAGATCATCGGCGGATACTCGCTCGGTGGCGCCGACTTGCTGCGTCGCGCGATGGGCAAGAAGAAGGCCGAGGAAATGGCTGAGCATCGCGAACTGTTCCGGCAGGGCGCGGCGAAGAATGGACTGACCGCGGTAAAGGCCGACGAAATCTTCGACTTGATGGAGAAGTTCGCCGGCTACGGTTTCAACAAGTCGCACGCGGCCGCCTACGCGTTGCTCGCGTATTTCACGGCGTGGCTGAAGGCGCATCATCCAGCCGAATTCATGGCGGCCAACATGTCGCTCGCCATGGACGACACGGACAAGGTCAAGATCCTGTTCGAGGATTGCCTCGTCAACAAGATGGTCGTGTTGCCGCCGGACATCAACCAGTCGGCGTACCGGTTCGAGCCAGTGCCCGAAGCCGATGGCAAGCGTTCGAAGACCATCCGGTACGGACTCGGTGCGGTGAAGGGCAGCGGGCAGAGTGCTATCGAAGAGATCTTGCGGGCGCGCGACGAAGCGCCGTTCACGGATATCTTCGACTTCTGCACACGCGTGGATCGGCGCATGGTGAACCGGCGCACGGTGGAAGCGCTGATTCGCGCCGGCGCGTTCGATTCGCTGCATGACAATCGGGCGCAACTGATTGCATCGGTGCCGCTCGCCATGGAAGCGGCGGATCAGGCCGCGGCGAACGCCATGCAGTCCGGTCTCTTCGACATGGGCGACGAACCGCAACAAGGTCACCAACTCGTCGACGAACCCATGTGGTCGGACAAGAAGCGCTTGCAGGAAGAGAAGAGCGCGCTGGGTTTCTATTTGTCGGGCCATCTCTTCGACGCCTACAAGACCGAAGTCCGCCGTTTCGTCCGCCAGAAGATCGGCGAGTTGAAGGAAGGGCGCGAGAAGCTGGTTGCGGGCGTGATCACGACCATGCGCACGCAGATGACCCAGCGCGGCAAGATGCTGATCGTCAATCTCGACGATGGCACCGGCCAGTGCGAAGTCACTGTGTTCAACGAGCAGTTCGAGGCGAACAAGGCGCTCTACAAGGAAGACGAGTTGCTGGTCGTGCAGGGTCAGGCGCGCAACGACGCGTTCACCGGCGGCATTCGTTTTACGGTTGAAGCGGCAATGGATCTGGAGCGCGCGCGCAGCAAATACGCGCAATCCGTGAAGGTCGAAATGAACGGCAACGCGGACGCTTTGCGATTGAAGAAGGTGCTGGAAGCGCATAGCGCACCGCCCGAGCAGGCTGCGGCGCCCGCTGCGGTTCAGCCCTCATCGCGGGGCGGCTTCAGAGGCGGTGATCGCGATGGCGGCGGCCGCGGTCAGCGCGTGCCGGTTCCAATCCCGAATGGCCTGAACGTGAGCATCCTGTACCGAAGCGAGCACGCGGAAGGCGAAGTGCGGCTTGGCGACGAATGGCGGGTGAAACCAACCGACGACCTCATTACGGCGTTGCGTGGAGAGTTCGCGGGAAGCTCCATCGAAATCGTTTATTGATGCGCGCCGGGACCGACGCGCGGCCAAGTCTCGGCATCTCCGCCAATGCGCTCAAACAAAGCGGCGGCCTCGAGCGTTACGCGCTGGACCTGGTTCGCGGGCTCAACGCGGCTGGTTACGCAGGCGAGCGCAAGCCGGCGTTTTTTGCCCGCAAGATCGACACTTCTCAGCCCGAAAGCGCGATGGTTGCGGCGCACAGGATCAACGTATCCTTGCTGCCATCCAAGCTGCGCGATTCCTATTTCAACTGGGCGTTAAAGCGTGCGCGCAAGAAGGCGCAAGTCGATGTGCTGATTGGCTGCAATCGCGTGGAGTCGTCGGAGATCGCGATTTGCGGCGGTACGCACATCGGTTTCCTGGCCGCGACCGGACGTCATGAACGTCCCTCTGACACCCGTCAGATCAAGATCGAGCGTTTGCAGTATCAGCAGGCCACGGTGATCGTCGCGCACTCGGAGATGATGCGCGACGAGTTGCGCGCGCTCTACGCCGTGCCCGATTCGAAGATCCGTGTGCTTTATCCGCCCGTGGATGGCGCGCGTTTCTCGCCGGTATCCGCCGAAAAACGCGTGGAGCTGCGCAAGCAGTTCGGTTTCGCCAATAACGAGATCATCCTGCTGTTTCCATCCAGTAGTCACGAGCGCAAGGGTTTGCCGCTGATCGAAGCGGCGTTGCGCGACAGCGGCTTGCCCGTGGTGATCGCAATCGCGGGAAGGCCGCCTGTGCAGACATCGGAAACGCTCAGATATATCGGATACGCGAAGAACATCGAGGACGCGTATCGGGCGGCGGACTTCACGATTCTTGCATCTTCGTATGAACCGTTCGGGCTAGTGGGTATCGAGTCGGTGATGTGCGGAACACCGGTGATTTTCCCGACGAGCATCGGCTGCGTCAGCGCGATTGCTGACAACGCCAAATTCACGTTTCAGCCCGGCAATGCCGATGATCTGCGTCGCGCGGTGCAGCGCGCGCTTGGAGCAAAACGGGCGAATGTGTCGGCCGAATCCATTTTCTACGACACGAGCATCGCGGCGCACGTCAGCGCCTTGCTGGAACTCGCCGTCAGTGCGGCTGGTTCAACTGCGCCAGTTTGAGAAAGCGGTAATACACGGTCTGCGCGTTGAACACCGCGATCATGAAACCGGCGCGGCCATCGAGAAAACCACGGCGCAGGAAATAGGTGCGCACGAACGCCCATGCGCCGCGCAGCACCGCGGTGCTGAAGCTGCCGCGCTTGCCCGCCGCGTGACGTTGTTGTGCACCGGCCGTCGAGTACGTATCGAGCTTGCGCAGCACGGTCTCGAAGTCCTCGTAAGAGTAATGCATCAGCTTGCCGTTCAAGCGCGCGACCTTTGTTGCGTCCGGTTGTGTGAGCACGAGCCGCTCGTGCACGAGATCATCGGAGAAACGCGCCGTGCCGCGTTTGAAGAGCCTGGGAATCCAGTCCGGATACCAGCCGCTGTGGCGAATCCAGTTCCCGCAAAAATTCGATAAACGGTCGACCGCGTAGACATCGGCCTGTGGCTTGGCGAGCGCTTCCCGGATCGCCAAGCCCAGTTCGGGCGACACGATTTCATCGGCGTCGATCGACAATATCCAGTCTGTTGTCAGCGCATCGAGCGCGCGGTTTTTCTGCGGGCCGAAGCCGGGCCAGTCCGGCGCGTCTATCACACGGGCACGATGCGCCTCGGCGATCCCGGCGGTGGCGTCGGTGCTGCCGCCATCGATCACGACGATTTCATCGGCGAACGCGACTGCCTCGAGGCATTGCGCGAGTCGGGCCGCAGCGTTGAACGTGATAAGGGCGATGCCGAGCGTTGGGCGGGTCATGGGGCGTGAAAAAGGTACGTGAATTGCTATAATTTGACGCTAAAAGCACCGGCCGCGAGTGCTGCGTTTATAGTCGCGGTCGCGGCAATTTATGCCGTGAGCTGCACCAGATCGTGCATGGCTGCAAGACTGGTTGAAGTGCACATCGAGCACCAGGCATCAGGCGGTCTGGCGTGCCTGAAGTCTGCGAAGCTGGACATCGTTATACCAGACTCGGCCTGCCCGGCTCAGCGCCGAAACTCACAATACAACCGCCTGGGGCAAGCAGCGGCACGTCAGGATCAAACGGAGTCCATCACTGCAATGAAACCGCTGAGAATTTTGCACAGCGAATCGTCCAACGGGTGGGGCGGTCAGGAACATCGCACATTCAAGGAAATGCTTGCGCTGCGTGAACGCGGCCATACGCTGGAACTCGTTTGTGTTCCGGGCGCGCGGCTCGGCGAGCGGCTCGGCGCGGAAGGCTTCACGATTCACACCACACCCATGCGATCGGGCGTGGACGTGAGCGCGGTCGCGCGCATTCGGCAGCTTTTGAAGGAACGCCGTTTCGACGTGCTCAATACGCACAGTGGCCGCGACAGCCTGCTTGGCGGCGCTGCCGCGCGTCTCGCAGGTACGCCGCTGATCGTGCGCACGCGCCATCTCGCGCTTGCCATCACCTCGCGCGCCACGTACACATGGCTGCCGCACAAGGTGGTCGCCGTGAGCCAGTCGGTGCGGCGTTATCTGGTATCCGAAGGCGTGCCGGAAAACGACGTCGTGACCATTTATACGGGTATCGCGAAACCACCGCCGGTGAGCCGCGCGGCATCCACGCTGCGCGCGGAACTTGGCCTCGGAGAGAACGCGGTAATCGCCGGCACGGTCGCAATCCTGCGCGACAAGAAAGGCCACGCGGATTTGATCCGGATTGCGAAACCTTTGATCCAACAGCGTCCGAACCTGCATTTTGTGTTCGCCGGTGACGGTCCTCTCTTCAATGAAATCCGCGCGAGCGTGCAGGACAACGGTCTTGCCGATCACATTCATATGCTCGGGCTGCGCCGCGACATCCCCAATGTGCTGGCAGGCTTCGATCTGTTCGTGCTGCCGACACATCAGGAGGCGCTGGGGACGTCGTTTATCGAGGCCATGGCTGCAGGACTGCCTGTGATCGGCACGGCGGTGGACGGTGTGCCCGAGGTTATCGACGACGGCGTGAACGGCCTGCTCGTTCCGGCGCACGACGACCGGGCGCTCGCCGCCGCCCTGCTGCGCCTGGCCGATGCCCCCGACGACCGCCGCCGTATGGGCGATGCCGGTTTGCGCATCACGCAGACGCGTTTTTCGGTGGACACCATGGCGAACGAAATGGCTGCGTTTTATGTGAGCAGCCTGAGCGAGCGGGGCCTCGCATGAAGACGGCGCGCGCCGTGCCCGTGCTGATGTATCACCATGTGAGCCCGGCGGCGGGCGCAGTGACCGTATCGCCGGCGAATTTCGCGGACCAGATGGCGATGCTCGCGCGCAAGGGTTACACGACATTGGGTGCAAGCGCTTTCAGCGCGTATCTTGCAGGCGAGCCGGTGCCCGAGAAGTCCGTGGTGCTCACCTTCGACGACGGGTATCTCGACAACTGGGTGCACGCACATCCGGTGCTCGCACTACACGGATTTAGGGCGCTCGGTTTCCTGGTATCGGGATGGATCAACGACGGCCCCGTGCGTTCGAACTCGGCGAGCGCATTGCCGGACCTGCCCGAGTTGCTGGGGCATACGGCATCGAAGGCGGCGATCGAGGCAGGTGAAACGGACAAGGTGATCGTCCGTTGGTCCGAGATTCACGCCATGCGCCAGGCCGGAACGTTCGAATTCCACAGCCATACGCACACGCATACGCGCTGGGATCGGGTGAGCGCGGACCCGGTTGTCAGACGCGCCAGCCTGCGATATGACTTGCTAGAAGCCCGCACGACGCTCGAACGGAATCTCGGCGAGGCATCGGATCATCTTTGCTGGCCGCAGGGTTATTTCGATACCGACTATCAAGAAGAGGCCGCCGCCGCGGGGTTCCGGCATCTCTACACGGTGCAACCGGGCACGAACGTCCAGCGCGGTGATCCGGGTCATATCTTCCGGCTCGACGTACGCGACAAACCCGCTGCGTGGCTGAAAAGCCGCCTGTGGGTTCACAGCCGGCCGCTTCTCAGCCGCCTTTACCTGAAAATCAAATGACGATGGACCGAAGCAGCCGCCGCGGCGACGCATTCGGACCCACGCGAGTTCCGACACTTACGAGTAATTATCGCCATGCATGATCGACACGTCTCCGTTATCGGCCTGGGTTATGTGGGTTTGCCCGTCGCCGTTGCCTTTGGCATGCAGCGCCGCACGATTGGCTTCGACGTCAGCCCGAACCGGCTCGCCGACCTTCGCGCGGGTCTGGACCGCAACGGCGAGGTCAGCCGCGACGAACTGGCTGGGGCGCAGATCGAACTGACCGACAGCGTCGAGAGCCTGAAGCAAGCCGACTTCCACATCGTCGCGGTGCCGACTCCGATCAGCGCCGGCGCGCAGCCGGACCTGCAGCCGGTGATCCGCGCCTCCGAAACGGTCGGCCGGGCGCTCAAGCGCGGCGACATCGTGGTGTACGAATCGACGGTTTATCCCGGTGTTACCGAGGAAATCTGCGTGCCGATTCTCGAGCGCGAATCGGGCTTGTGCTTCGGCACGGATTTCACGGTGGGGTACAGCCCGGAGCGCATCAACCCGGGCGACAAGCTGCACACGTTCTGCAATATCGTGAAGATCGTCTCGGGGTCGGATGCAAGGACGCTCGACCTGGTCGCCGAGGTGTATGGCTCCGTGGTGACGGCGGGCGTGTTCCGCGCCGGGTCCATCAAGGTGGCCGAGGCCGCGAAGGTGATCGAAAACACCCAGCGCGACCTGAACATCGCGCTGATGAACGAGGCGGCGATCATCTTCGATTACCTCGATATCGATACCCGCGAAGTGCTCGACGCCGCCGGCACCAAATGGAACTTCCTGCCGTTCACGCCCGGTCTGGTGGGCGGTCACTGCATTGGCGTGGATCCTTATTACCTGACGCACAAGGCGCAGGTGTCAGGCTATACGCCGCAGGTGATCCTGGCGGGACGACGGGTCAACGACGGCATGGGACGGTTTGTTGCCGAGCGCGCCGTCAAGACGCTGATCCGGACCGGCCGCGCGCCGCTGGGGGCGAAGGCGGTCGTGCTCGGGCTCACGTTCAAGGAGAATTGCCCGGACCTGCGCAATTCCAAGGTGATCGACATTGTTCATCACCTGGAAGACTACGGTCTCAACGTCCAGCTCCACGATCCGCTCGCGGACCCGGAGGAAGCTTTTACCGAATACGGCGCGTCGCTGACCGCGTTCGATGCGCTGGAACAGGCCGATCTTGTTGTTCTCGCGGTGCCGCATCGCAATTTCCTGCAAAATACGGGCGCATTGATCGCGCTGGCGAAACCGGGCGCCGTTTTCGCCGACGTGAAGTCGACCTTGCCGCTGGAGGAGATCGCTGCGGCGGGCCTCGTAGTGTGGCGTTTGTGAACGGTTAGCCGGGCCTGAACCGCCTCTATTGCCGGGTTCGCTGAATGGGCGTGGTTCCTGGCGTGTATCGATCGCAACCCACACACTCTAATTCTCAAGCAGGAACGCTGTCCGATGAGCCGACTTTCTGGACGCATGCGCATCATGACCCGCGCATTGCCCCGGCTGACGTTGAAGCCGTTGCGCCGGAAGCCGCAGGTGGTGAGGCGCGTCCTGATTGCGCATCACTTGTTGCTTGGCGACACGCTGCTGCTGACGCCGCTCATCGCCAAATTGCGCGCCCAACATCCGGATGCGCAGATCGTGCTGACCTGTCCGAAGCCGATCGTGCCACTTTACGCCGGCAAGCCGTTCGGTATCGATGTGATTCCCTTCGATCCGCGCGACCAGCGCTCGGTCAGGGCCGTGTTGCGTTCGGGACCGTACGATCTCGGCATCGTAGCCGGGGATAATCGTCATGCATGGCTGGCGCTCGCGGCCGGATGCCGGTG
>NZ_CAXTGZ010000174.1:0-10516 GCF_964243625.1 uncultured Caballeronia sp. | reverse complement strand
GCTTGTGTCGGGCGTGAGGCCTTCGTAGATGAAAGCGGTAATTGCCGGTGTCGAAGGTGTAGAAGGTGACGACGGCGTATCGGGCGCCGTGTTGGCCGGCGTGCCATTACCGGAATCAGGGGAGTTATTCGATGTCTTCGCATCATCTCCGCCACAAGCCGCCAGCGCAAAGGCGGCGTATATGACTGGCATCGACCATTTAAGCATCCAGACCCGTGAGCTACTCATTTGCAAACACCCCTTTGTTTTTAATACTTGCAATTGGTTTAGTACCGACGCAAACGGATTACCGGTCGGTCGACTGATCGGCAGACGCGAGACATGATGGCGAAGTCGTTGAACCCGCTGCACCATGGGTATCGAGCCGGTTGACTACCGGTTCCAGTGGCGCAGTGGTTTTCTCACCTGATGAATCAGGCGAAGGAATGGTAGCAGTTGCCTAATTGATGAATTTGCCTGAACGTCCCGATTGCTTGCCTGCGCGTCTCAATTGAATGAGAGTGAGTCGGCACGACCATCAGAAGCTGACGAACGTCCTGCTGAGTGTTTCAAGCCGGCCGCGGGCGTCGTAGCTCCATCAGCCAAGGTCATGCGCATCCGCTTGACGAGGCCGATGAAGCTGCTGCCTCAACGCATAAGCGGCCACGACAGCCGCTATAAACCCCGATGCAGCACCAACGCCTAGCGACCAGCGCGGGCCGGGATGGTCCGCAATCCAGCCAACGATGGGCGCGCCGATCGGCGTGCCCCCGAGCGCAATGCCAAGACGCAGCGCCATCACACGTCCCCGCATGGCGGGTTCGGTCGAGAGCTGCATCAGCGTGTTGGTGGCGTTGGTGAAGGTCAGGGCCGCTACGCCGATCACGACCAGCGCCGCCGCGAACAGCCAGTAATTCGGTGCGATGGCCGCGAGCGTGCAGCCGAACCCGAACGTCAGGGCGCCGATCAGCAGCGATGTGAATTGCGGTTTGCCGCGGCGGGCGGCGAGGAGAGCGCCCGCGACCGTGCCAACCGCCATGATCGATGACAGGAGACCATAGCCACGCGCATCGGTATGAAAGACGCCGACCGCCATGGTCGAGATGAAGATCGGGAAGTTCAGTCCGAACGTGCCGATCAGGAACAGCATGACCAGGATCGCCTTGAGGTCCGGCCGGGACCATACATAGCGAAACCCTTCGGTGAAGCTGCCCTTGGTGCGGCGAGCCCTCGCATTCGCCCGCAACTCGGAGACGCGGAACAACGACAGGGAGGCCAGCACCGCGATAAAACTCACGCCGTTGATCATGAACGCCCAGCCGGTGCCGACCGAAGCGATGACCAGACCGGCAACCGCCGGCCCGATCATCCGCGCGGCGTTGAACGAAGTCGAATTGAGCGCGACCGCGTTCGACAGATCCTCGTCGCCGACCAGTTCCGCCACGAAGGTCTGGCGCACGGGTGCATCGAATGCTGCCGCGCAGCCCGACAGGAAGGCGAACACATAGACGTGCCAGAGCTGGACGATGCCCGTGACGGTGAGCAAACCCAGCGCCAGGGCGAGCGTGCCCATGGCTGCCTGCGTAGCAACCAGCAGCTTGCGCTGGTTGTAGTGATCGGCAGCGAAGCCCGTCCAGGGCAGCAACAGAAGCTGCGGCCCGAACTGGAGCGCCATGACCACGCCCACGGCCGACGCATTGTGATGCGTGAGCTGGGTGAGCACGAGCCAGTCCTGAGCCGTGCGCTGCATCCAGGTTCCGACATTGGAAACAAGCGCGCCGGCCGCCCACACCCGATAGTTGTAGCTCCTCAGCGACCGAAATGTGCCGGTTGCCAAAGCGGTCATGAACGCTCTGGACTATCACCGCCGTGCAGGCGGCCAAAGAGCCGCGCGCACAGCAATCCCATGGCCAGGATGCCGAGCCCGAAAGCAAGGGCATCGCTCGTGATCTTCAGTTCGAAATCGCCGACGCGGCAGACGAGCACATACCCGAGGACGATATTGAAGAAGCCCCAGAGCACGTTCACGGTAGACGATGAAAGCCCTTGCCCCGGCGGTTTGGCGAACGGGCTCTGGAACGGCTCTCCTTTCACGCCGCTGACGAGATGCGGCACGGCGTTGATGAGAAAAACGCCGCCAAAGAAGTAGGAGACAAGCTGCAGCCATTCCATGTTCAGTTCCTCGTTCCAAGCAGGTCGATGATGTTCTGGGCCGTGCCGGTTTCGCCCAGCCTCGGGAAGACGTTCCTGATGCTGTAGTCGTGCGCCTCGGAACGTGAATCCGTCATCGCGTCGATGGCGAGCGTCACGTTGAACCCGTGCTCATAAGCCTGGCGGGCGGTCGATTCGACGCCGGTCCCGGTAGCGACACCCGTGACGACGACCTGGGTCACGCCCAGCGCCTTCAGCCGCTCCCCGAGATCGGTGCTCGCGAACGCACCCCAGGTCCGCTTTGTCACGACGATGTCTCCGGGCTGCTGGCCGAGTTCGTCGATCAGGTCGGTCCACCCGGCCGGAAACGTTCTGCTGTGGCGCGGCTGCTCGGTGCGCCCCGGCGCTCCACCCGCGACGTTGACCAGCACGACGGTCAGGCCGCGTTCACGAAACGCGTGGAGCAGGGCACACGAGCGCTCCACGACCTTGTCGATTGGATGGCTGAAAGGGGAGCCGACAAGACCTTTTTGCAGATCGACGACGATAAGGGCGGTGTTCGGATCGAGCGTGGTAACGGCCATGGTTTTCCTGAAAGGTCTGGGACTCGCTCAGAAGTCGGCGAGCCGCTGCAGCAGTTTCACTGCGGCCGCGAGTGCGTCCTGTTCCTGTGGCGAGAGTTGTGCCTGCAAAGCGCGGAGCAGCCAGTCTTCTCTGGCAGCACGGCTGGCCTTGATGGTTTTTCGGAAGGCGGGAGTCAGGTCGATCAGCGTTTTTCGTCCATCGGCTGGATCGGCCTTGCCACTGATGGCCCCGATGGCCTCCAGGCCGGCCACTGTGACGCGCATGGACTGCGGACGCACGCTTTCCGCACGGGCAAGAGCGGAGACGGTTGCGGGCCCGTCGCGATCCAGACGATGGAGGACCGATTTCTGGGCGGAGGTGAAGTCGCCCGGATGCGCTTGCTCACGCAACCGTCGAATGAGTTTTCCAACAGAAATGCGCAGCTCACCGGCAAGAGCGGCCGACTTGAGAGTCTCAGGCTTGGGTGATTGTTTGACCATGTGCAGACGATAACATACATACAGCCAAACTGTACAGTTTGGCTGTATGTATCGCTTCATTGCCGACTGCTGGGCCCATGCGGTTCGTCGTGCAGCGAATGCTGGTGCCAGACTTTCCCGACCAGCCACTGAAATATCGATTGATGAGTTTCGTGGTCTTCGGGAATCGGTGTCGTCAATTTCCCGAGCCTGTCCTGACGGGAAGCCAGAAGCTGGCACATCTGCCTGGCAACCTCCGGATGGTCCTTGAGGAAAGCTGTCATGTCCTCCTTGCCCAACTGATACAGCACGGAGGGCGTGAGTGTGGAGACGGACACGCGCATGGGAAGTCCTGCAAGCAGACCTGCCTCTCCGAATGCTTCGCCCGGACCCACTCGCGCGATCTCGCGCTCGCCTGACGGTTCGGTGAATTTGACGGAGAGAACCCCCGACGCGACGATAGACAGACTATCGGGCACTGTATCGGGCGCGGATATCACCTGATGTTCCTGATATTCATGACGTGAAAGTCGTGTGGCGAGCCGCTTTACTTCATCCCCAGTCAGACTTTCGAACAGGCTCACGCGTTTGAGCAGCGCTTCTTTTGCGTCATGGGTGCTTTCGACCGGCGCAGGGACGCCGAGCGCGCGCATGGGAATGGCTGACGAAGCAAGATGCCGGTAGCAAAGGTCGAACAATTCGTTGGACGCGGCGAGTTTCTTGTCCATGTTGTCGACAAACGCAACCACCTCGTATTGCACCGAGTTCACTGTAGTGCGCTTCATGTGGGCATAAGGCGCAGGCGCGTTCAGGATGATGTCGCAGCCGGTGAGTGCGCGGCGCAGCGCTTCGAGCACTGTCCGTGGCCGCGCTTCGGGAGCGATTTCAAGCACAAGCGACAGCCCGTGGACATTGGCCGGCCTGCTGTTATTCGAAATCTTGCCCTTCGATGCAACCGCGTTCGGCACGATCAGCGTATTTCCCTGGCCTGTCAGCAAGTGAGTGGCGCGCCAGTTCATTTCGACGACCCTGCCTTCCACGTCATCGATCATGACCCAGTCGCCGACCGAGTACGGCTCCGTGGTGTTCAACACAATGCCCGCGAACACGTCGCTCAGCGTGCTCTGGATCGCCAGACCCAGGACGATGGCAAGCGCCCCGGATGTGGCGACCAGTCCACGCACCGGCAACGCGAGCACAAAACCGAGGGCGGCCACGACCGCGGCCAGGAAGACCACGGCGCCGAACACGTCCGAAAAGAGCCGCTGCTTTCGCCAGGTGCTTGGCAATAAAAGCGTGTCGAGGGAAAGGGTAAGCAGCCGTGCGCCCATCAGCCACCAGATTATTTCGACGATCTGGCCCAGCCAGTGGAGCTCGGGCGCGGCGGCATCCGGAGCTTGCGTGAAGGGGTTCAGGCCTGACGAGAAGAGCACCGCGCTCAGCGCGCTAAAGAGCGTGAGCCGTATGAACAGCCGTATGAGCTCGTTGGGAGGCACCCGCAGCCGCCATACGACGACATCCAGAGCGACGATACCGAATCCAAGGATCAACGGGTATTTCACAGGCGCTCCGCCATGAGATAGCTTCAAGAGGACCGATATAGGCACGCGAATGGTATTTCGGCCGTGCGCAGCAGGACACCCGGCAGCCGGGTGCGCCAATTCTGCGGCTCCTGATGGGGCCGCGCAACTGTCCTTTTTTGCACTGCGTGCGATCTCGAGCCGTAGCTCAGCGGAGAGGATAGTGCAGATGCCGCCCGCACTCGGCGCGGGACGGCGAAAGAATTATCGAACCGGTTTGGCGCGAGTGCTGAGGAAGGCGGAGGCGATGGAGAATGCTCCCGGACGGAAGACTCGTGAAATCAGCCTGCTTCGGGACCGGCCGGCGGCGGGCCGGAACGGCTTTCGCTGACCGCGCCCCGTGCCCGTAAAACCGCCGGCGCTCCGCTCACGCCACCCGCTTGCTTCTCCGATACTGATCGAACAACACTGCCAGCAGCAGAATCCCGCCGCGAATCAGGTACTGATAAAAGGTCGGCACATTCATGAGGCTCATTGCATCCTGCACCGAGCCCATGATCAGCACGCCGACCAGCACGCCGGAGATCGTGGCCACGCCACCGGTCAGCGACACGCCGCCAAGCACGCAAGCCGATATCACCCCGAGTTCCAGCCCGACCGACGTCTTGGGGTCTCCAAGACTCATCCGCGATGCCAGCATGACACCCGCGAACCCTGTCACGAGCCCTTGCAGCACGAACACCGTGATCTTGATGCGCATGACCGGCAGACCTGCGAGCAGCGCCGCTTCGCTATTGCCGCCCACCGCCAGCACGTTCTTGCCGAACACCGTCTTCTTCAGCAGAAAACCAAACAGCAAGAAGCCGACGATGTTCGACCAGATCGGAAAGGAAATGCCGAGGAACGATCCGCCGCCGAGATCGAAGAAACGTTCTTCGGAGATCATCACGGCATCGCCGTTCGACGTGATGTAGGCAAGTCCGCGAACCACCTCCATCATTGCCAGCGTGACGATCAGCGAGTTGATCTTCCAGCGTGCAATCAGCACGCCGTTCACGAGTCCGACTGCACCGCCTGCGAGCACGCCGCCGGCGATCCCCAGCGTGACGCTATGCGTGGACGTGATCAGCGTGGACGCCACCACCCCGGCAAACGCCACGATCGAGGCCACCGACAAATCCACTTCGCCGAGCGCGAGCACGAACATCATGGTGACGGAGATCGAACCGATCAACGTGACCGACAACAGCAAGCCCTGGATATTGCGCGAGCTGATGAAACCCGGGACGGTGAAGGCCAGCGTCACGAACAGGATCACGAACACCATGACGATGCCCGACTTGTTGATGAGGTCCCATGTCCGCGCGGCGCGAGCACGCGAGCCCGTGCTTTGAGCGGGATTCGACTGATTGGTGACGGGGGTAATTTCCATGATGTCTCTTTCGTTCGCAGCGCGTTGAACGTTCTGCGGGTGTTATCGGTGATGAAGGTGAATCAGCCGGGCAGGGCGAGCTTGATGAGTTGATCGGGCGTCGCCTGCGCCTTGGGCAGGTTGCCGACGATCTTTCCTTCGCGCATCACCATCACGCGATCCGCCACGCCAATGACCTCGGCCAGATCGCTCGATACCACGATGACCGTGCGCCCCGCTTCCGCAAGCCCGTATAACAGGCCGTAGATTTCGCTACGGGCGCCGACATCGATACCGCGTGTCGGCTCGTCCATCAGGAACACATCGATCTCTTCGGCGAGCCAGCGCGAAAGAATGACCTTCTGCTGATTGCCGCCGGAAAGCGTGCCAATAGGCGTGTTGCCGTTGCGCGTCTTGATGGCGAGCTTCGCGATGTAGTCGGTCGTAGTCGCGGCTTCCTTGCGGCTGTTCAGGATGTTGAACGGGCTGAAGTGCCGGCGGCAGCTCATGTTCAAATTGTCGGAAACCGAAGCGATCGAAACGATGCCTTCCTGCTTGCGATCTTCCGGACACAGCGCCACGCCCGCGCGCACGGCGTCGCGCGGCGATCTGAACTTGCGTTTCGATCCCTTGAGCACGATCTGCCCCGACACGGGTTTGACCGCGCCGTAGATCAGCTTCATCAGCTCGGAACGGCCCGCGCCAACGAGCCCGAAGAAGCCGACTATTTCGCCCTTGCGCACGCTGAACGACGCCGGTTCCGCCAGACCCGGACCCATCAGCGCCTGCACATCGAGCTGCACATCGCCTATGTCGCGTGCACGGTAGCCGTACACGTCGTGAATGGAGCGTCCGACCATGCAACTGATCAGGCGATCGCGTTCGAGTCCGTCGACTTCCTCGAAGGTCTCGATGCGCCGGCCATCGCGAAACACCGTCACGCGATCGCAAAGCGCATAGACCTCGTCCATGCGGTGCGTCACGTAGATGATCGCGCGTCCCTCGCTTTTGAGCGCGCGAATGATCTTGAACAGTTGCTCCGTCTCGCGCGATGACAATGAACTCGTGGGTTCATCGAACGCGATCACGCGTGCGTTGCGCATCAGCGCCTTGCCGATCTCGATCATCTGGCGTTGCCCGATCGACAAGTGCTTGACCTGCATGTTCGGATCGATCTTTTCACCCAGCCGGTCCAGCTCGGAGATTGCGCGCTTGACCAGCGCCTTTTCGTCGAGCATGCCGAAGCGGTTCGGCATTGCGCCAAGCATCAGGTTCTCGGCCACGGTCAGTTCCGGGACGAGATGCAGCTCCTGATAGATGATCGCGATGCCCGCCTCAATGGCGGCCTTGGTGGTCGTGAACTGCTGCTCGACGCCGTCGAGCGACAAGCTTCCACCGCTTGTCGAATTCACGCCCGACAGCACTTTGAGCAACGTCGACTTGCCCGCGCCGTTCTCGCCCATCAGCCCGTGGACTTCGCCCGTGCGCACGCCGAGCGACACGGAGTCGAGCGCAAGCACGCCGGGAAAACGCACGGTGATGTTATCGAGCAGGAGATAAGGCGCGGCCGTGGCCACTGCGGTATCCATCATTGAGCGTTCCTTGGTTGAAAACTGAAGCGGGCGTCATGACGTGCATGACATGCACGACGCCCGCGGCCAAACGCTCAGATACCCAGTTCCTTGCGCACGTCCTGCCAGTTGCTGCGAACCATCAGCTTGCCGGTGGTTTGCGTATCGGCGGGCGGCTGCTTGCCGTTCTTGATCCAGTCGACGAGGTTTTGCGTGCTGTCCTTGCCATGGTTTGTCGAGCTCACGGCAATGGTGCCGTAGAAGCCCGTTTGTTCCTTCTTCTGGAATTCGGCGAACGCTTCACCCGCGCCGTTGATGCCCACGCCGATCACATCCGCCGACGCAATATGCAGTTGTTCGGTCGCGCGCACGGCGCCGAGCACGGTCTCTTCATTGATCGCGTAGATCACCCATTTCTTGATGTTCGGATGCTGCGACAAGACCGGCGATGCCGCGTTGAAACCGCCTTCGTCGTCCGTCGTCTTTTGCGGGGCATCGAAGATATTTTCTTTCTTGAAGCCGCTCGCCACCAGCGTCTGCGTGGCGCCGTCGGTGCGTTGCTTCGCCGTCGGGAGTTCGTAATCCGTGATGCGCAGCGCGCCCACTTCCTCGGGCTTCCAGCCGCGCTTTTTCATTTCGTCCGAGATGGCGGTGCCGACCTGATTGCCGATCTTGAATGCGGACATGCCGAGGTGCGGGACGTTCGGCAGCGGCTTGCCGGTCGAGTCGACCAGTTGGTCATCGACCGTCACGAACTTCATGTTGTAGCGCTTCGCGCGGGCCTGGATGGCCGGTCCGAGACGCACGTCGGGCGCGCAGATCACGAAGCCTTGAGCGCCCTGCGCGCCAAGGTTATCGATGGCGGACAGCACCTTCTCGCCATCCGGCGTGCCGATGTTCACTACCGAGAATTTTTCCTTTTGTCCAAGCGCGGATGCCGCTTTTTGCTCGTTGATGAACCATGCCTGTTCGGGCATCTTGACGAGGAAACCGACCTTCAGCGGTTCGTCGGCATGAGCGGACATCTGCGGAGCGAACGTGATGCCGAGCGTGGCTGCGGCAATGGCGGACAAGGTCAAACGACGAAGCTTGAGGTTCATGAGGGCGTCTCCTGGTTGAATTGAGGCTGCATGACTCAAGTGACATGCAGCGAAGCGCAGGCTTGCAGCCCGTTCGCCTCTTCTTGCGGTATTGCGGGTCAAGCGTTGTCCGCCAGGCAGGCGGGTTTGTTGTACGGCCGTAATGTGCGCGAGGCAGGTCGCGTCTTGTCGGGTCAGTCCTCATGCGCTCGCAAACTCGCCCCCAGGCTTGCCGCAAGCGCAAAAGACGCAGTCTCAGGTTCTTAAAGTTTGACTGCATCTTAAGGAAGCGGCCGATTCCTTTCCAATCAGTTTTTTGACGATACCGATATCAAATCCGGTATGTCCGCGATGCTCCTACATTCTGGGATGGAAGCTTGCTCAAGCTGGCCTCAGCCGGTCAGGATCGGCTACGATTGGCGATCGTAAAAACTTGCCGCAGGCGCATTGCATGGCCCAAAACTATTCGAACATCACCGTGCGCACGCGCCTCAAGACGCGGCAACTGCTTCTTCTTGCGGCAATGGAGGAGGAGGGCAACGTGCGCCGCGCAGCCGAGATCCTCGGCATGACGCAACCGGCGGCATCGCGATTATTGAAGGAACTGGAGGATGTGCTGGGAGTGCGGCTCTTCGACCGCACGCCGCATGGCATGCATCCCACGCTGTACGGCGAAGTAATGATCCGGCACGCGCGCATGGTCCTGTCGAACCTGAGCCAGGCGCATGACGAAATCGCCGCATTGCGCGCGGGTCTCGTGGGGCAAGTCCAGATCGGCGCAATCGCCGCCGCCGCCGCGACGATGGTGCCGCTCGCCATCGCACGCGTGAAGGCGAGCTATCCGCAGTTGCAGATCTGGCTGCAGGTGGAGACATCGGACGTGATGTTGCCGCTCGTGGCCCAGGGACATCTCGACATCATGGTTGGCCGCGTGCTCGAGCGGCAGGGCCAGTTCAAGGATGCGGTGCGTTACGAGCCTATCGCCGAGGAACCGCTTTGCGTGGTCGTGCGTCCCGGGCATCCGCTCGCGAGCGCAAGCGGGCTGACCATGGCTGACATTGTCGGCGAGGGCTGGGTCTTGCATCCCCCGGGCAGCGTCTTGCGGCATCGGTTCGACATGGTGTTTTCGCAGATCGGTCTCGCCGCGCCGGATAACGTGGTGAACACGAACAACATCGTCGCGATCTCGGGCATCCTGCTGCAAAGCGACATGCTTGCCGTGATGCCGGAAGAGGTCGCGCGGCAATACGAGGAGTTTGGCACGCTGAAGCGTCTTGCTATCGAATTGCCTTGCCGCATGGACGCGTTCGGAATCATCACCCGGCAAACGCGCTTGTTGTCGCCGGCGGCGACCGTCGTTTTGCGTGCATTGCACGATGCCGCGCTGGAGGTTTATGGCGCGCGGGTGGACGCTATTGCCTGACGCAAACGCCTGAAATAAGGCCCTGGGCACGCCATCTGCTCTTGCAATCCCTAAACGGATTCTGGAGAGAAGATCATGTTCAGCTTTAGCGAAAGCATATACCGCGGTTATCGGATCACGGCCTGGGCGCAAAGCGCCCTGGATCTCACCGATAGCGCCAAGCCCACGAGCTTCGTCGCACGTGCTGTCGTGGCCGGGACCGCGGCGGCGGTGATGGACTACCGCTTGCCGGTTCCCGGTCTCGACGCGGCAGCGTTCGCGCAACCGGCGGCGGCCCGGCACCGGGCTGAAGCAGCCGCACGGGCCTATATCGATGAACTGCGCCGCAACGAGGAAGCG
>NZ_CAXTGZ010000173.1:0-10551 GCF_964243625.1 uncultured Caballeronia sp. | reverse complement strand
TCGAACTCGAAGCACCCGTGCCCGTGGGCGAGATCGGGCGCGTGCGGGTCGACCAGCCGGTGCGCATCCGCTTCGATGGAATCGATGCCCCGGTCAGCGCCACGGTCACGCGCATCAACCCGGCCGCGCAAGCCGGCTCGCGCTCGATCATGATCTATGTGCGCGTGGCCAATCCGCAATCGACCTTGCGCGTTGGCATGTTCGGAACCGGCAGCGTGATCGTCGGCAGCACGGCAAATGCGATGGTCGTGCCGGCGACGTCGGTCCGCACGGACGGCTCGCGTCATAGCGTCTACGCAGTCACGAACGGCAAGCTCGTCGAAGTCCCGGTGACGACAGGCGCGACCGGCGACGCCGACGGTGCAAGCTGGACGGAACTCGCGGACTCGTCACTCAAGGAAGGTCAGCAGGTCGTGAAGAACAACCTCGGGGCGTTGCGTATAGGCAGCAAGGTGCGGCTGGTTGGTTCAAGCACAAGCGCCGCGGCTTCGTCACCCGTCGCCTCCAAATAGCGGAGCCGCACGCCATGTGGTTCACGCGAATCAGCATCAACAATCCGGTTTTTGCCGCCATGATGATGGCGGCGTTTCTCGTGATCGGTCTCTTTTCGTATCAGCGGTTGAAGGTCGATCAGTTCCCCGATATCACCTTCCCCGTTGTTGTCGTGCAGACAGCGTATCCGGGGGCATCGCCGGAATCGGTGGAATCCGATGTCACGCGCAAGGTCGAGGAAGCGGTCAACACGATCAGCGGTATCGATGAGATCTCGTCGCACTCGTACGACGCGTTGTCGGTGGTGATCGTCCAGTTCGACCTGTCCGTGAATGTGATGCAGGCGGCGCAGGACGTGCGCGACAAAGTGGCGCTGATCCGGCCCGACCTGCGCGACGGCGTGAAGGAACCGCGCGTGTTGCGCTACGACCCGGCCGACATGCCGATCGTTACCGTCGCGGTTTCGAACGCGCCGGGGTCGCTGCTCAGCACCCGCGATCTCACGACCACCGCCGACCAGATCGTGCGAAAACGCCTGGAGACGGTGCGCGGCGTGGGGTCGGTGAGCATTGTGGGTGGCGTGAAACGGCAAGTGCGCATCGACGTCAGTCCCGACCGGCTGCAAGCGCTTTCCGTAGGCGTCGATCAGGTGATCCGCGCCGTGCAGAACGAAAACCAGGAGATTCCGGCGGGGCCGCTGACATCGGCGGGAATCGAGCAGACCGTGCAGGTGAAGGGCCGCTTCCAGACGCCCGATGACTTCAAGCGGATCATCGTCGCCCGGCGCGGCGCCTCGAATGCAGGCCATGCCGTCACGCTCGATCAGGTCGCGCAAGTTGTCGACGGTCAGGAAGAGCCCGACAGCATGGCGCTGCTGAACGGGAACCGGGCGCTGTTTTTATCGGTGATCAAGGCGCAGGGCGAGAACACCGTCGACGTGGCTCAGGGGATCCGCGCCGAAGTCGCGGCGCTCCAAAAATCCTTGCCGCCGGGCGTGAAGCTCGACGTCACCGACGATTCATCGCGCGAAATCGAAAACAGCGTGAACGAGGTCAAGGGCACGTTGCTGGAAGGCGCGCTGCTGACGATTGCAATCGTGTTCCTCTTCCTCGGTTCGTGGCGCAGCACCGTGATCACCGGACTCACCTTGCCAATTGCGTTGATCGGCACGTTCGCGTTCATGTACATGGCCGGATTCACGATCAACGTGATCACGCTGATGGCATTGTCGCTTTGCGTGGGGCTGCTGATCGACGACGCGATCGTGGTGCGCGAGAACATCGTGCGCCATGTCCAGCTTGGAGCCGATCACCGCACCGCCGCGCTCGACGGCACCAAGGAAATCGCGCTCGCCGTGCTTGCCACGACATTCTCCATTGTCGCCGTGTTCCTGCCGGTCGGCTTCATGAGCGGGATTATCGGACGCTTCTTCCATCAGTTCGGCGTGACGGTTGCGGCCGCCGTGCTGATATCGATGTTCGTGTCCTTCACGCTCGACCCGATGCTTTCATCGATCTGGCCGGACCCTGCCCTGCATGTCCGCGGCACGAAATATCTGGCGCGTTTTCTTGCGTACTTCGAGCACGGCGTGGAGCGGCTCGCGCGGTTCTACCAGCGGCTGCTCGGGTGGTCGCTGCGGCATCGCGTGGCGACGCTGGTGGTCGCAGCCGCGACGTTCATTGGCAGCCTGTTTCTCGTGCCGCTGATCGGCACCGAGTTCGTGCCGAACGCCGATTTCTCCACGACGCAGATCGGCTTGAACACGCCTGTGGGGACGTCTCTGGAAGCTACCGCCGACAAGGTCCGGCAAATCGAAAACGTACTCGCGCAGTACCCGGAAGTCCGCTACAGCTACGCGACCATCAACTCGGGCAACGCGCAGGGCAAGAACAACGCGATGATCACCGTGCATTTGAAGGAGCGGCGCGACCGCACGCGCGGCGTGCAGGAGCTGAATCAGGTCTTTCGCGACCGGCTGAAAAGCATCGCCGGGATTACCGTGACCGAGATCGGCATGTCGGACGGCGCGGGGTCGAACAAAGCCGTCCAGTTCAGCCTTCAGGGCGACAACCTTGACGAGCTGCGCCGTCTTTCGGCCGAAGCACAACACCGGCTTGCGAAGATTCCGGGCCTGGTGGATCTGGACGCGAGCCTGAAAGACGACAAGCCGATTGTGGCCATTGATATCCGGCGCGAACTCGCATCTGACCTGGGCGTCGGCGTGGCGGAAGTCGGTCAGGCGTTGCGCCCGTTGCTTTCGGGAGACGCCATCAGCACGTGGCGCGCGCCCGACGATCAGGATTACGATGTGAGCGTGCGGTTGCCATCGGCCGAACGGCGCAACGTGGACGACTTGTCGAAGCTGATGATCGCTACGAGCCGCACCGATGCCAACGGCGCGCCCTTGCTCGTGCCGCTGCGCCAGGTCGCCGCGATCACCGAAACCACCGGGCCCGATGTGATCAGCCGCCGGGATTTGTCGAGGGAGGTCGAGATATCGGCGAACGTGACCGGGCGCTCGCCGGGCGAAGTGGCCGCGGACGTCAAGAAGACACTTGACGACATGCACCTTCCGGCCGGCTACCGATACCGCTTCGGCGGCTCCACGAAGAGCATGAACGAGTCGTTCATCTATGCCGTGCAGGCGCTGGCGCTGGCCGTGATCTTCATCTATATGATCCTTGCGTCGCAATTCGGCAGCTTCCTGCAGCCGCTCGCGATCATGGCGTCCTTGCCGCTCACGCTGATCGGCGTGCTGGCCGCGTTGCTGCTGTTCGGCAGCACGCTCAACATGTTTTCGATCATCGGCTTCATCATGCTGATGGGGCTCGTGACAAAGAACGCGATCTTGCTGATCGACTTTGCGAACCAGGCGCGGCGCGGAAGTCTGCTCGATGCCTCCGGCAAGGGACACGCCATGTCCCGCAGCGATGCGTTGCTCGAAGCCGCGCGCGTGCGTCTGCGGCCAATCCTGATGACCACGCTCGCAATGATCTTCGGCATGCTGCCGCTCGCACTCGGGCTGGGTGAAGGCGGCGAGCAGCGCGGGCCGCTTGGGCAGACTGTGATTGGCGGCGTGATTACGTCGTCGCTGCTGACGCTGGTAGTCGTGCCGGTGGTCTACACGGTGCTGGACGACTTCGGCGCGTGGGCCTCACGAAAATGGCGACGCAAGGAAAAGCCGGCGACGGGCACGGGGCCGCTTTAACTTGCACGACTTGCGGGTCGCCTTCCATAAAGCCGAAGGCGGCGCGGAACCATTGCCGCCCAAGGCTATTTTTTCGCCAGGACCAAGCCCTCTTCTTCGCTCCGTACCGCAACCTTGCGCGGCCGGCCGCCGCGAGCGCCGTTCGCCCGAGCAGCTTCAACCTTTGAAGCGCTGCGGCTCGCGCCGCCGGCCTTGCCCATTCGCCGGGCCATGAACGACCTTGATCCAACTACGCCTGCGAGCAGCGGAAGCACGAGAATGTCGGCGTCGACGGCAGGGAAATACAGGCCCGTACCCGAAGCCGTGATCTCGATTTCTTCGAGATCCTCATTCGATGCGTGTTCCAGACCTTGTATCAGCCGCGCGGGAATAGCGAACGACGCACCGTTCGACAACTCGATTGATAGCCGGCCGTCCTCCGGAATGAAAACCGCGGAAAGCGCTACCGGATTTTCGGTGACGTGCTTGCGCGCCCGCTCTTCGGCTTCGCGCATCTGGCGTTCGGTAATTTCAACTAAAACAGTCATGAAGTGTTTTCCATTCAGTGCACAGTGAGCCGACCACGTTCTGCATCCGGCGGGCAAAGGTGTTTGCAGCGGCGTGTGAAAAACCGTGGTTTCTGACAAGCGCCGGCGGTCCATTCGGACAGTGAAGATTAAAAACAGCATGCTGGTTCCCGTCCAGTACGTGGACGTGCGCCGGCATATGGTCGTTCAGATAAATCACGACGCGGGCAGCGCCGATGCGAAAAATCGTTGGCATGTGTTCACTCTATACGTTGGCAGCGCGCAAGTAAACCCAAACGCTTGGGTTTTTCCTGGCATTGTTGTTTTCCGCATGCAGACGATCGCAGTAGCGGAAATCCAAGCTTAAGGAACCCGCCCTGTCGCCGCTATCAGCCGGATGGCTAACGCGCTCGTTTCCGCTGAGTATTAACTACCGGAAGGGTCCGACTGGCATAGAATGACAGCCACTTTCGGGCACGGTCGGCCCTCGCGCGCCGCCCGGCACCATGTCCAGTTCACGCCACCGAATCTTGTCGAACATGCCCATCACTTCGCCGCAATTTGCTCCCCTCGCGCAACTCGCTGCAGCCCTTCGCGACGGCAAGGCCACTAGCCGGATGCTCGTCGAACAGGCACTCGAACGCATCGCAGATCCCGCCGGACAAGGCGCGATCGCTTTCCTTCAGGTCGATGCCGGCCGCGCCCGCGCCGCCGCTGACGCGCATGACGCACTTCGCCGCGCCGGCACCGTGCTCTCGCCGCTCGCAGGCATTCCCATATCGATCAAGGATCTCTTCAATATCGAAGGCCAGGTCACGCGCGCGGGTTCGCGCGTCCTGGCGGACGCACCGCCGGCCAAGGCTGACGCCGTCGCCGTTGCACGGTTGCGGCGTGCCGGCGGCGTGATCGTCGGGCGAACCAACATGAGCGAATTTGCGTTTTCCGGGCTGGGGCTGAACCCGCATTACGGGACGCCGCGCTCGCCGTATCGAAGCAACGTGGCGGGCGACGAACGCATCGCGGGCGGCTCGTCTTCAGGGGCGGCGGCATCGGTCGCGGACGGCATGGCCGCCATTGCACTGGGCACGGACACCGGCGGTTCCATCCGCATCCCGGCCGCGCTCTGCGGACTGACCGGCTTCAAGCCGACCGCGGCGCGCGTGCCCACGCAAGGCGGCGTGCCCTTGTCCACGACGCTCGATTCGTTCGGGCCAATCGGGTTGTCGGTGGCGTGCTGCGCGTTGGTCGACAGGATCCTGGCCGGCCGCGACGCCGTCGTGCCAGCAACCCGGCCGCTCGACGGCGTGCGCCTCGGCGTGCTGACCAACTTCGTGATGGACGGCGTCGACGAAACCGTGGCGAGCGGTTATTCGGCCGCCATCGGGCATCTGTCGGCGGCGGGCGCGCTGGTGGAGGACGTGCGTTTCGGGCCGCTCGACCAGCTTGGCGAGATCGGCCGCTTCAGCTTCGCGTCCATGGAAGCATATGCGTGGCACCGGCCATTGCTCGCAGCGCATGCCGACCAGTACGACCCCCGCGTGCGCACGCGGATCGTGAAGGGCGCGCCGGCTACAGCTGCCGATTATCTCGACCTTTTGCAGGCACGCGCCGCGATGATCGAGCAAGCGCGCACGCTGTGGCAGCGGTTTGACGCCATCGTATGCCCGACCGTGCCGGTCGTGCCGCCGCGCATCGCCGATCTGGAACACGACGACGAAGCATTCGGCCGCATCAATGCACTGATCTTGCGCAATCCGTCGGTCTTCAATTTCCTCGATAGTTGCGCGTTGTCACTGCCTTGCCATCCACGTGGCGAAGCTCCGGTCGGCCTGATGCTGGCCGGCGCGCCATTTGGCGACGACGTGCTGCTTTCCATTGGCCGCGCGGTCGAAGCCGTGCTTGAGACCACCCGATAAACAACGCGATAGAATTCCGTCGCCGGATGCGCATCTTCAGGTGCTTTTTTCTCGAACCAACCGGAAATATGAATAATTCATTGAATCACTTCACCATGCACGGGGACGATCGCGCAATTCGCCGCGAACGGCGGCTACTGGTCCTGCTTGCGCTGATAAGCCTGGCACTGGTCGGCGGCGCGCTTTATCTGCAGTTCGTGAAAGGTGAAGATCCCTGCCCGCTCTGCATCATCCAGCGTTATTTCTTCGTGCTGATCGCGGTATTTGCGCTGCTTGGCGCGTCGTTCAGAGGTTGGCGCGGGATCGCGCTGCTCGAGGTGCTCGTCGTCCTCTCAGCGCTGGGCGGCGTGGTCGCTTCCGCGCGGCACGTCTATGTCCAGGCGCATCCGGGTTTCAGTTGCGGTTTCGATGCGCTGCAACCCCTTGTGGATTCCCTGCCGCCCGCGCAGTGGCTGCCGCAGGTGTTCAAGGTCGCAGGCTTGTGCGAGACGCCGTACCCGCCAATTCTCGGACTTTCGCTTCCGCAGTGGGGCCTGATCGGGTTCACTGTAATGTTTCTGGCCGTCGCCGGAAGTTTGTGGTCCAAACGCAGGCTGCGAGCCTGATAAACGGGCCTCGGCGCTGGCCCCGTGTTTCGCCGAGCCCTTGAACTCCCCGAACCGCGTCAGCCAAGCAATCCGGCCGCTCCAGGCCGCTGCGCCTCGAATCCGGGGCTTTCCCCCTCGCCCCGGATCACCCGCGTCGCCGAACGCGTTCCGCCCTCATTCGGCTCCTCGCATGATCTGGATACGCTCACCGGAATCTTTTCAAGATATTGGGGTGATATCTTGTTTCATGGATGGCGATCCACGTGCGCTCTTCGGCCGGACTTTCAAAGCCGATTTCGCGTAACGCGCGCCTGATCCGCAATGTCTCGGACTTCTATATGACAACGCAAACCATCCGGTTTTTTCAGCACGGCGCAATCCGCGAAGTGCTTGATGCACCCGCCACCCGCACCGTGCTGCAGCATTTGCGCGAACACGACCAATGCACCGGCACCAAGGAAGGCTGCGCCGAGGGCGATTGTGGCGCGTGCACGGTGGTTATCGGTGAACTGGATGGCGACGGGCAACCGCAGCTCAAGGCGGTCAACGCCTGCATCCAGCTCATGCCGACGCTCGATGGCCGCGCGCTTTTCACTGTCGAAGATCTGCGCGAGAAGGACGGCACGCTGCATCCCGTCCAGCAGGCCATGGTCGATTGCCACGGTTCGCAATGCGGCTTCTGCACACCGGGTTTCGTGATGTCGATGTGGGCGCTCTACCAGAATCAGCCCAGCGACGCCGGCATGCCCACCCGCGACGAAATCAACGCCGCCCTCTCCGGCAATCTCTGCCGGTGCACGGGGTATCGGCCGATCGTGGATGCTTCGCAGAAAATGTTCGAATATCCGCGCTCGGCGCTCGACCGCGAGACGCTCAAAGAGCAACTCCAATCCATCCAGCGCAAGTACACGTTCGAATACACGGCGCCCGACGCACGCGGCGCCGCGTTCGGCCGTCCGACCTTCTACGCGCCGGTGACGCTCGCGGAGTTCGGCCGCCTTCGCGCCGAACACCCGGACGCAAGGATTCTTGCCGGCAGCACGGACATCGGCTTGTGGATCACCAAGCAATTCCGCAATCTCGGCGATATCCTCTTCATTGGCAATGTGGCCGAGTTGAAGTCCATTACGCGCGACGCTCAATGGCTCACCGTTGGCGCGGCGGCGTCGCTGGAAGATGCGTATGGCGCGCTCTCGTCCATTTATCCGGAACTCGCGGAGATGTGGACGCGCTTCGCATCGCGGCCGATCCGCAACGCCGGCACGCTTGGCGGGAATGTCGCGAACGGTTCGCCCATCGGCGATTCCATGCCTGCGCTGATCGCGCTCGACGCCGAAATCGTGCTGCAGCGTGCGATGAAAACCCGCTCGATGCCGCTCGACAAGTTCTATCTCGGCTATCAGAAATCCGCGCTCGAACCGGGCGAGTTCGTGGCGGCGATCCGTGTGCCGCTGCCATCGGCGAAATTGCGTTTCCGCACTTACAAGGTCTCGAAGCGCTACGACTCGGACATCTCGGCCGTGTGCGCGGCGTTCGCGGTGACGCTCGATGGCACCCGTGTCACCGCCGCGCGATTCGCGTTCGGCGGCATGGCGGCAACGCCGAAGCGGGCATCGAATGCCGAAGCCGTCCTGGTGAATCAGGAGTGGAACGAGGCGAACGTCAAGGCCGCCATGCAGGCGCTGGACGTCGACTTCCAGCCGCTTACCGACATGCGCGCGTCGAGCGCCTACAGAAGCAAAGTGGCGCGCAACGTGCTCTGGCGTTTCTTCCTGGAAACGCGCGAGAACGAGCCGCTCGCACTCCACGACGTCAACGCGTTCGCGTTCGACACGCAATAAGCGGATCTTTCACAGGCCGTATAAACGCAGCACCACAAGCATCAAGGACCACGCGATGAACAAGCGTACCGATCCCCTCCTCGACAGCGCCGCCGACAGCGAAATCACGGCGCGCACCGGTGAAACCTTCGACGCGCCATCGGCTAAAAAGCCGGAGGGCGCCGCGATCGGCGTCGGCTTGCCGCACGAATCGGCGCACCTGCATGTAAGCGGCGAAGCCACGTATGTGGATGACATCGGCGAGGTGCGCGGCACCTTGCACGCGGCGCTCGGCCTGTCGCGGCATGCGCATGCGCGCATCGTGTCGATCAACCTCGATCTCGTTCTGGCCGCACCCGGCGTGATCGCCGTCTTTACCGCCGACGACATCCCCGGCGAGAACAATTGCGGCCCCGTGCTGCACGACGACCCGATCCTCGCCAAAGACGAAGTGCATTACCTCGGGCAGCCGGTGTTTGCGGTTATCGCGGAAACGCACGATCTGGCGCGCCGCGCTGCCGCGCTCGCCAAAAGCGAAGAGGTGATCCGTTATGAACCGCTCGAAGCAATTCTCACGCCGCGCGATGCCAAGGCGAAGAAGGAATTCGTGTTGCCGCCGCTGCATTTGAAACGTGGCGATCCGGATGGAAAGATGGCGGCGGCGAAGCACCGGCTCCAGGGTGAATTCGAAGTCGGCGGGCAGGAGCAGTTCTATCTGGAAGGGCAGATTGCGTACGCTATCCCGAAGGAACATGACTCCATCCTCGTCTATAGCTCGACGCAGCATCCGAGCGAAATGCAGCATCTGGTCGCGCACATGCTCGACTGGCCCACGCACAACGTCCAGTGCGAATGCCGCAGGATGGGCGGTGGATTCGGCGGCAAGGAATCGCAATCGGGGATCTTTGCGTGCATCGCGTCGCTGGCTGCGCATTTGCTGCATAAACCCGTGAAACTGCGGGCCGATCGCGACGACGATTTCATGATCACCGGCAAGCGCCACGACGCCGTCTACACCTACGAAGCCGGCTTCGATGACGACGGCCGTCTGCAAGGCGCGCGAGTGGAAATCGCATTGCGCGCAGGTTATTCGGCGGATTTGTCGGGCGCCGTGGCGACACGCGCGGTCTGCCATTTCGATAACGCGTACTTCTTGAAAGACGTCGATATCACCGCGCTGTGCTGCCGCACGAACACGCAGTCGAACACGGCATTTCGCGGCTTCGGCGGTCCGCAAGGCGCGCTCGTGATGGAAGTCTTGATGGATGAAATCGCGCACCGGTTGAAGCGCGATCCCGTCGATGTGCGTCGCGTGAACTACTACGGCATCGGCGAGCGCAACGTCACGCCGTATGGCCAGACCGTCGAAGACAACGTGCTTCAACCTCTGACCGATGAACTGATTACAACGAGCGCCTATGTGCAGCGGCGCCGTGCGATTGCCGCATTCAACGCGACGAGTCCCGTGCTCAAGCGCGGCATTGCGTTCACGCCGGTGAAGTTCGGCATCTCGTTCAACGTGCCGTTCCTGAACCAGGCCGGCGCGCTCGTGCATGTCTACAAGGACGGCTCCGCGCTCGTGAATCACGGCGGCACGGAAATGGGCCAGGGCTTGAACACAAAGGTCGCGCAGGTCGTGGCGAATGCATTGGGCGTGGCGTTATCGCGAGTTCGCGTGACGGCGACCGATACCTCCAAGGTCGTGAATACATCGGCGACGGCGGCATCGACGGGAAGCGATTTGAACGGTAAAGCGGCCGAAGCCGCCGCACTCACCGTTCGCGCACGGCTCGCGGAACTGGCGGCAAGACAACTCGGCGGACGTCCGGAAGACGTGCGTTTCCACAATGGCGTGGTGGAATCGAACGGTGGCCAGATGCCCTTCGATCAACTCGTCGCGGCTGCTTATCTCGCGCGTGTCCAGTTGTGGTCCGATGGTTTCTACGCCACGCCCAAGGTCAACTGGGATTCAAAAACGCTGACCGGCCAGCCGTTTTACTATTTCGCGTACGGCGCGGCGAT
>NZ_CAXTGZ010000172.1:4314-10557 GCF_964243625.1 uncultured Caballeronia sp. | reverse complement strand
CCCGAATACACGCGGAAGAAGATCAACTGGCCGACAAACGGGTCGGTCATGATCTTGAACGCGAGTGCCGAGAACTTTTCGTCGTCAGCGGCGCGACGTTCAGCACGCTCACCATCTTCAAGTTCGCCCAGAACCGGCGGAATGTCGATCGGCGAAGGCAGGAAGTCGAGCACAGCGTCCAACATGCGCTGCACGCCCTTGTTCTTGAACGCGGTGCCGCACAACATAGGCTGGATTTCACAAGCAATCGTACGGTCGCGAAGACCCTTCACGATTTCCTCTTCGGACAGTTCGCCCGTTTCGAGGTACTTGTTCATCATTTCTTCGTTCGATTCCGCGGCGGCTTCGACCATCTTCTCGCGCCATTCGTCGCACGTATCCTTGAGCTCTGCCGGGATTTCTTCGTACGAGAACTTGGTGCCCTGGGACGCTTCGTCCCAAATGATCGCCTTCATCTTGATCAGGTCAACAACGCCCGTGAACGTGTCTTCCGCGCCGATAGGCACGACGACCGGAACCGGGTTTGCCTTCAGACGCAGCTTGAGCTGGTCGTAGACCTTGAAGAAGTTCGCGCCGGTACGGTCCATCTTGTTGATGAACGCGAGACGGGGAACCTTGTACTTGTTGGCCTGGCGCCACACGGTTTCCGACTGGGGCTGAACGCCGCCCACAGCGCAATAAACCATGCACGCACCGTCGAGCACGCGCATGGAACGTTCAACTTCAATAGTGAAGTCGACGTGTCCCGGGGTGTCGATGATGTTGATGCGGTGCTCGGGGCGGTCGCCGGCCATGCCTTTCCAGAAGGCCGTCGTTGCTGCCGACGTGATGGTGATGCCGCGCTCCTGCTCCTGCTCCATCCAGTCCATCGTTGCTGCGCCGTCGTGAACTTCACCGATCTTGTGATTCACGCCTGTGTAAAACAGAATGCGTTCGGTCGTCGTCGTCTTGCCAGCATCGATGTGAGCGCTAATACCGATATTGCGGTAGCGCTCGATAGGTGTCTTGCGAGCCACTTTGAATCCTTAATTGGGTCGACGCAGCCGGCACATGCCGGTTACGCCCTAACACAAACGGGCGAGGCGCTTGGTAAGCGCACCCGCCCGGAGGTTTTCCGTTCGTCCCAGGTCGGGAGGCCTGAATTTCAGCCTTAGAAGCGGAAGTGCGAGAACGCCTTGTTGGCTTCTGCCATCCGGTGAACTTCGTCGCGCTTCTTCATCGCGCCGCCACGGCCTTCCGCGGCTTCCGAAAGCTCACCTGCGAGACGCAGGGCCATCGACTTCTCGCTGCGCTTTTTCGCAGCTTCGCGCAACCAACGCATCGCCAATGCCATACGACGCGACGGACGCACTTCGACTGGAACTTGATAGTTCGCACCACCAACGCGGCGGCTTTTCACTTCCACAACCGGCTTCACGTTGTTGAGCGCACCCGTGAACACCTCCAGCGGGTCCTTGCCACCCTTGGTCTGGATCTGTTCAAAAGCACCATAAACGATACGCTCGGCAACCGACTTCTTGCCCGACAGCATGATCACGTTCATGAACTTGGCTACATCTACGTTGCCGAATTTCGGATCCGGCAAAATGTCCCGCTTGGGGACTTCGCGACGACGCGGCATGATTCTTCCTTTGATTTTTCAGTTGGAGCCACTTCGGCTCCACGGTCACCAACTAACCCGATCTATCTATCGACTAACCAGCTTGGCCGGGTGACCACTTACTCGACAGCACCGGCACATCCGGCACCACCGCTTGAACGCCCTGTTACAGGCAACCTGTACTGCTCAACTGGCAAAAAACTTACTTGCCAGCCTTGGCGCGCTTCGCACCGTACTTCGAGCGAGCTTGCTTACGATCCTTGACGCCCTGGGTATCCAGCGAGCCGCGAACCATGTGGTAACGCACACCCGGCAAGTCTTTCACACGGCCGCCGCGAATCAGCACTACCGAGTGTTCCTGCAGGTTGTGGCCTTCACCACCGATGTACGAAATGACTTCAAAACCGTTCGTCAGACGAACTTTTGCAACTTTACGAAGTGCCGAGTTCGGCTTCTTCGGCGTCGTCGTGTACACGCGAGTGCACACGCCGCGACGCTGCGGGCAGTCCTGCAAAGCCGGCGACTTGCTCTTCACTGTTTCTGAAGCGCGGCCTTTGCGAACCAATTGATTGATGGTTGGCATTGTCTATTCCTAAATTGATCAAAATCGGCGCTCCCGTTTCGGGCAAAGCAAAACGGACTGCGCGCCGAGCACTCCGGCTCCTGGTTCATGCGTGCGAGGAAATCCTCGTTAGCAGATCCAAGAACGAGAACCTAGCATCATAGTCTGAAATTCGTAATGCGGTCAATAGCTTGGGGGTCGGCAGGAGTAGCCGGCGCGCAAAAAGCTAGTCAGCGCCGACCACTTCGAGCAATTCGTCGCCAAACCGATCGAGCTTGCGCGCCCCGATACCCGGAATCTGCCTCAAATCCTCGATGGAATCCGGCTCGTTGCGCGCGATCTCCGCCAGCGTTGCGTCATGAAAAATGACATATGCCGGCACGCCGTCGCTTTTCGCCATGCTCGCGCGCCAGGCGCGCAGCCGCTCCCAACGAGCCTTGATGCGCGGCGACATGCCGGCGGTCGGATCGGCGCGCTCGCCCGTCCGGCTGGAAGACTGGCGGGTGCGCGTCGGCTTTACATATTTGCGCAGCGTAACGTTCTGCTCGCCCTTCAACACGGCTTTACTCGCCTCGGTGAGGACGAGGGCGCCGAAACCATCGTGGTCTACGGCGAGGTAGCCAAACGCGACCAACTGACGAAAAACAGCGCGCCATTCCTGTTCTGATAGCGCGGCGCCGAGTCCGAACGTAGAAAGTTTTTCGTGACCGCGCTGGAGCAACTTCTCCGAACGGCTGCCACGCAGAATATCGATCAGATGTCCTGCGCCAAAGTGAAACCCACTGGCCTTGTACGCCCGATACACACAGGACAGCGCCATCTGCGCCTCGCGTGTCGCGTTCCACGATTCGGGCGGCTCGAGGCACGTATCGCAGTTTCCGCAAGGCTGGCTGGCTTCGCCGAAATAGCCGAGCAAGCGCACGCGCCGGCATGACGCCGCTTCGCACAGTCCTAGCAGCGCGTCGAGCTTGCCGCCCTGCACGCGCTTGTGGGTATCGTCGGCGTCTGATTCGTCGATCATCTTGCGCTGCTGGACAACATCGCCAAGACCGTAGGCCATCCACGCATTCGCCGGCATGCCGTCGCGGCCCGCACGGCCGGTTTCCTGGTAATAGCCCTCCACGCTCTTTGGCAAATCCAGATGCGCGACGAAACGCACATCAGGTTTGTCGATACCCATGCCGAAAGCAATCGTCGCGCACATCACGATGCCCTCTTCGCGCTTGAACATTTCCTGGTGTCGCTGACGTGTTTCGTACTCCATGCCCGCGTGGTAAGGCAGCGCTCGTACGCCCTGGCTTTTCAGCCAGTCCGCGGTTTCTTCCACCTTTCGCCGCGACAGACAGTAGATCACGCCGGCGTCCGTGGTTTTGTCGGGATTGGTGTGCTCCGCGCGGATGAAATCGAGCAGCTGCGCACGCGCGTTGTCCTTCTCCACGATGCGGTATCGGATGTTCGGCCGGTCGAAGCTCGAGACGAAAATCCTTGCGTCATCCAGAGCGAGTCGATGCACGATTTCATCGCGCGTAATGGCGTCGGCAGTGGCCGTCAGTGCAATCCGGGGCACCGATGGAAAGCGCTCGTGCAGCACCGACAACTGAATGTATTCAGGGCGAAAATCGTGGCCCCATTGCGACACGCAATGCGCTTCGTCGATGGCAAACAAACCGATGCGCACGCTCTCGATCAATTCGAGAAAACGTGGCGTCATCAAACGTTCCGGCGCGACGTATAGCAGGTCGATCTCGCCGTTACGCAGGGCGCGCTCAGTAGCCGCGGCTTCAGCGCCGGTCAGCGTGGAGTTCAGGCAAGCAGCGCGCACGCCGACTTCGCTGAGAGCGGCAACCTGATCCTGCATCAACGCGATCAGCGGTGACACGACAATCCCCGCGCCGAATCCCGCCTCGCGCCTCAACAAAGCGGGTATCTGGTAACACAACGACTTCCCGCCGCCGGTTGGCATGAGCACGAGCGAATCCCCGCCGGCAGCCACATGCTCGACGATATCGCCTTGCTGCCCCCGGAATGCGGGATAGCCAAATACTTCCTTGAGAATTTCGAGCGAACGGGACATTGGGAAGACGGAATGCGTCGGAAGCGTGAGTAACCCGATTTTACCAACGCAGAGCGTGCTTAAACGGGCATCGGCTCAACGTTAGCCATTCGATAGAGCAAAAAAAAGCCGCCCGGTAAAAACCGGGCGGCTTCTTGTGCTAGCAGATCAGTCGTTGAAAATCAGGCCTGTTGCGGGCCGACCTCCAGAACTTATTCCGCCGGATGCTGCTGTTCAGCAGGTACAACCGGTGCTGCTTCGGGCGTACCGAACTCGAACGATTCTTCCGCTGCGATCTGGTCGAAACGTTGACGATCCGACAGCTCGCGGCTCTTGCGTGCCTTGTGGAACGCGAGACCCGTACCGGCCGGAATCAGACGGCCGACGATCACGTTTTCCTTCAGACCGCGCAGATCGTCGCGCTTGCCCATGATTGCGGCTTCGGTCAGCACGCGCGTCGTTTCCTGGAAGGAAGCGGCCGAGATAAACGAATCGGTCGAGAGCGATGCCTTTGTAATACCCAGCAGCACGTTCTCGTAGGTCGCGGGGATCTTGCCTTCCGCGGCCATCCGGTCGTTCTCGTCCAGCATGTCCGAACGCTCGACTTGTTCGCCCATGATGAAGCGTGTATCGCCGTTATCGACGATCTGCACGCGGCGCAGCATCTGACGAACAATCACTTCGATGTGCTTGTCGTTGATCTTCACGCCCTGCAGACGGTACACGTCCTGCACTTCGTCCACGATGTAACGCGCCAGCGCCTCGATACCCTGCAAACGCAAGATGTCGTGCGGATCCGCCGGGCCGTCGACGATCATTTCGCCCTTGTTGACGACCTGACCATCATGCACCAGCACCTGCTTTTCCTTCGTGATCAGGAACTCATGCTGTTCCCCTTCCACGTCGGTAATGACGAGACGCTGCTTGCCCTTCGTGTCCTTACCGAACGACGTCGTACCCGTGACTTCCGCCAGAATGCCGGCGTCCTTCGGCGAGCGCGCTTCGAACAACTCGGCCACGCGCGGCAGACCACCGGTAATGTCACGCGTCTTCTGCGCTTCAACCGGGATACGTGCCAGCACTTCACCGACCTGCACTTGCTGACCATCCTTCACGGTGATCAGTGCGCCAACCTGGAAGCCGATCTGCACCGAATGCTCGGTGTTCGGGATCTTGACTTCTTCGCCTTGTGCATCGAGCAGCTTCACTTGCGGACGAACACTCTTCGACGCCTGCGAACCACGACGCTTCACGTCGATCACGACGAGCGTTGAAAGCCCCGTCACATCGTCGATCTGCTTGGCTACCGTCACGCCTTCTTCGACGTTTTCGAACTTCACCGTACCGCCCCACTCGGTGATGATCGGACGGGTCAACGGATCCCATTGAGCCAGTTGTGCACCGGCCTTGATCTGGACGCCGTCGAGTTGCAGCAGCGTTGCGCCGTACGGGATTTTGTGACGTTCACGCTCACGACCGAGGTCGTCGGCAATGATCGCCTCGCCCGAACGCGAGATGACGATCTGCTCGCCCTTCGCATTCGTGACGTAACGCATTGTTGCCGTGAAACGCACCGTACCGTTCGACTTCGCTTCCACCGACGAAGCGATCGCCGCACGCGACGCCGCGCCACCGATGTGGAACGTACGCATGGTCAACTGCGTGCCCGGCTCACCGATCGACTGCGCAGCGATCACACCAACCGCTTCGCCGACGTTCACGCGCGAGCCACGACCCAGGTCGCGGCCGTAGCACGAAGCGCACAGGCCGTAACGCGTTTCGCAGGTCAACGGTGTGCGCACGCGCACTTCGTCGATACCCAGGCGTTCGATTTCGTCGACCGCATCTTCGTCCAGCAACGAACCCGATTCAAACAGCGTTTCCTGCGTTTCCGGGTTGACCACGTCAGCCACCGCCACGCGACCCAGAATCCGGTCACGCAAGGCTTCGACGACTTCACCGCCTTCAACCAGCGCCTTCATGGCCACGCCGTTCGTCGTGCCGCAATCGTCTTCGACCACGACCAGA
>NZ_CAXTGZ010000172.1:0-4214 GCF_964243625.1 uncultured Caballeronia sp. | reverse complement strand
CGCCTTCATGGCCACGCCGTTCGTCGTGCCGCAATCGTCTTCGACCACGACCAGATCCTGCGTCACGTCAACGAGACGACGCGTCAGGTAACCCGAGTTCGCCGTCTTCAACGCCGTATCGGCCAGGCCTTTACGTGCACCGTGCGTCGAGATGAAGTACTGCAACACGTTCAGGCCTTCACGGAAGTTCGCCGTGATAGGCGTCTCGATGATCGAGCCGTCCGGCTTCGCCATCAGGCCACGCATACCGGCCAGCTGACGAATCTGAACTGCCGATCCACGCGCGCCCGAATCGGCCATCATGTAGATCGAGTTGAACGATTCCTGCTTCGTTTGATTACCGTCGCGGTCGACCACGGGTTCCGTAGCCAACTGCTCCATCATCGCCTTGCCGACCGCTTCCGACGTTGCCGACCAGATGTCGACCACGTTGTTGTAGCGCTCTTGCGAGGTGACGAGACCCGACATGTACTGACGGTCGTATTCCTTCACCTTCTTGGCTGCATCGCCGACGATCTGTTCTTTTTGCGGCGGCACGAGCATGTCGTCGACGCAAATCGAAATACCGGCGCGCGTAGCCAGACGGAACCCCATCTGCATCAACTGGTCGGCGAAGATCACCGTTTCGCGCAGACCGCACTTGCGGAATGCCGTGTTGATCAGGCGCGAAATTTCCTTCTTCTTCAGCGGACGGTTCAGCACCGAGAACGGCAGTCCTGGCGGCAGGATCTCCGACAGGATGGAACGGCCAACGGTGGTTGCGTACAGCGTGATCTTCGGCACGAACTTCGGTGCGCCTTCGCTTTGGTCCGGGTTGTGAATGTTTTCCGTAATCCGGACATTCACCCGCGACGCCAGCTCGACTTCCTTGTTTTCGTACGCGCGAATCGCTTCCGACACGCCGGTGAACGTCATGCCTTCGCCCTTGCCATTCACCGCTTCACGCGATGCGTAGTAAAGACCCAGCACGATATCCTGCGACGGCACGATCGACGGATCGCCGTTGGCCGGGAACAGGACGTTGTTCGACGCCAGCATCAGCGTGCGCGCTTCCATCTGCGCTTCCAGCGACAGCGGCACGTGAACGGCCATCTGGTCACCGTCGAAGTCGGCGTTGAACGCCGCGCAAACGAGCGGATGCAACTGGATCGCCTTGCCTTCGATCAGCACCGGCTCGAAAGCCTGAATGCCGAGACGGTGAAGCGTAGGCGCACGGTTCAGCATGACCGGATGTTCACGAATGACTTCTTCGAGAATGTCCCACACCACGGCTGTCTGGTTCTCGACTTCCTTCTTCGCGGCCTTGATGGTGGTAGCAACACCCATCACTTCCAGCTTGTTGAAGATGAAAGGCTTGAACAGTTCGAGCGCCATCAGCTTCGGCAAACCGCACTGATGCAGCTTGAGCGTCGGACCCACCACGATCACCGAACGGCCCGAATAGTCAACGCGCTTACCGAGCAAGTTCTGACGGAAACGACCGCCCTTACCCTTGATCATGTCAGCGAGCGACTTCAGCGGACGCTTGTTCGCGCCGGTCATTGCCTTACCGCGACGACCATTGTCGAGCAGCGAATCGACGGCTTCCTGCAGCATCCGCTTTTCGTTGCGGACGATGATCTCAGGCGCCTTCAATTCGAGCAGACGTTTCAACCGGTTGTTACGGTTGATCACGCGGCGATACAAGTCGTTCAGGTCCGACGTAGCGAAACGGCCACCGTCGAGCGGCACGAGCGGACGCAGTTCCGGCGGCAGCACCGGCAGCACTTCCAGCACCATCCAGTCCGGCTTGATGCCCGAACGCTGGAATGCCTCGAGCACTTTCAGGCGCTTCGCGTACTTCTTGATCTTCGCTTCCGAACCCGTGTTCTTGAGTTCGGTGCGCAGCACTTCGACCTGTTCGTCGATGTTGATTGCGCGCAGCAGTTCACGCACGCCTTCCGCGCCCATCTCGGCACGGAATTCGTCGCCGTATTCTTCAACCTTGTTGTAGTAATCCTCTTCCGTCATGATCTGCCGCGCTTTCAGCGGCGTCATGCCCGGTTCGATCACCACGTACGCTTCGAAATACAGCACGCGTTCGATGTCGCGCAGCGTCATGTCGAGCACCATGCCCAGACGCGACGGCAACGACTTCAAGAACCAGATGTGCGCAACCGGCGAGGCCAGTTCAATGTGGCCCATCCGTTCGCGACGCACCTTGGCGAGCGTCACTTCGACGCCGCACTTTTCGCAGATCACGCCACGGTGCTTCAGGCGCTTGTACTTGCCGCACAGGCACTCGTAGTCCTTGATCGGGCCAAAAATCTTGGCGCAGAACAGACCATCGCGTTCCGGCTTGAAGGTCCGGTAGTTGATGGTTTCAGGCTTCTTCACTTCGCCGAAGGACCACGAGCGGATCTTGTCCGGCGAGGCCAGACCGATCTTGATCGCGTCGAATACTTCAGGTTGTTGGACTTGCTTGAATAGATCGAGCAGAGCTTTCATTGCGTCTCTCCAGTAGTCCGATTAGTTCCGGTCCAGGTCGATGTCGATACCGAGCGACCGGATTTCCTTCACCAACACATTGAACGACTCAGGCATGCCGGCATCGATCACGTGGTCACCCTTGACCAGGTTCTCATACACCTTGGTACGACCCGCCACGTCATCCGACTTGACAGTCAGCATTTCTTGCAGCACGTACGAAGCGCCATATGCTTCGAGCGCCCACACTTCCATCTCACCGAAACGCTGGCCGCCGAACTGCGCCTTACCACCCAGCGGCTGCTGCGTGACGAGCGAGTACGGTCCGGTCGAACGGGCGTGCATCTTGTCGTCGACCAGGTGATGCAGTTTCAGGTAGTGCATGTAGCCCACCGTGACCGTCCGTTCGAACGGTTCACCCGTGCGGCCGTCGCTCAACTGCACCTGATTCTTCGACTTCGTCATGCCGAGCTGCTTCGCGATGTCGTCCGGGAACGCCAGATCCAGCGCACGTTCCATTTCGCCTTCCGTCGCGCCGTCGAACACCGGCGTTGCAAAAGGAACGCCTTCGCGCAGGTTCTTCGCCAATTCGACGATTTCGTCGTCGGTGAAGTTTTCCAGCTCTTCCTTGCGGCCTGACTCGTTGTAGATCTTGGTCAGGAAAGCACGCAGCTCTTCAATCTTCGTCTGACGCTGCAGCATTTCGCCGATACGCCATCCCAGACCCTTCGCGGCCCAGCCCAGATGCACTTCGAGAATCTGACCCACGTTCATCCGTGAAGGCACGCCCAGCGGGTTCAGCACGACGTCGGCCGGACGGCCATCGGCCATGTACGGCATGTCTTCGATCGGCACGATCTTCGACACCACACCCTTGTTACCGTGACGGCCGGCCATCTTGTCGCCCGGTTGCAGACGACGCTTAACAGCCAGGTACACCTTGACCATCTTCAGCACGCCCGGCGGCAGTTCGTCGCCTTGCGTCAGCTTCTTGCGCTTCTCTTCGAACGCCAGGTCGAACTGGTGACGCTTTTGTTCGATGGAATCCTTGATGGCTTCCAGTTGCGCAGCAGCTTCTTCGTCGGCCAGACGGATGTCGAACCAGTGGTAGTGATCCAGATCTTCCAGGTACGGCAGGTCGATCGCCGTGCCCTTCGCCAGCTTTTTCGGGCCGCCATTCGCGATCTTGCCGTTGAGCATACGGGCGAGACGCGAGAAAGCGTCGCCTTCCACAATGCGCAACTGGTCGTTCAAGTCCAGGCGATAACGCTTCAGTTCGTCATCGATGATCTGTTGTGCACGCTTGTCACGCGTAATGCCTTCGCGCGTGAACACTTGCACGTCGATCACCGTTCCGCTCATGCCAGACGGCACGCGCAGCGACGTATCCTTCACGTCCGACGCCTTCTCACCGAAGATTGCGCGCAGCAACTTTTCTTCCGGCGTCAGTTGGGTCTCGCCCTTCGGCGTGACCTTGCCGACCAGCACGTCGCCCGCTTCGACTTCAGCGCCGATGTACACAATGCCCGACTCATCGAGACGGCCGAGTTGCACTTCAGCCAGGTTCGAGATGTCGCGCGTGATTTCTTCCGGTCCGAGCTTCGTGTCGCGTGCAACCACATTCAGTTCTTCGATGTGGATCGACGTGTAACGGTCTTCGGCAACGACCTTCTCCGAGATCAGGATCGAATCTTCGAAGTTGTAGCCGTTCCACGGCATGAACGCGACCAGCATGTTCTGGCCGAGCG
>NZ_CAXTGZ010000171.1:0-10597 GCF_964243625.1 uncultured Caballeronia sp. | reverse complement strand
CAGCATTATTAAAAAGGAGGATTGAAACAGGCGCACTTCATATTTATTTAATAATCGCGCCAGTGCGTATTTTCACTTTTCCAAATGCTGGAATATGTGTTTAACGCATTGCCTATTATTAAACCTGATACCGGGTGTGCTGGTTCGACATTGAGGCCGAGGGCAACGCGATGTCGCTTGTTGAGTTGGATGTGCGGCTTCCGGCAGGCCTGCCTTCGCAGTTGCCGGAGCGCCAGGAACGTCAATATTTCAGCCACACGTGGACGCCGGTCCTGGATTCGAGTCTTCGAGCATCGAGATGGCCGCGTGTATTTGTCCAACTCGTTTGCGCTGGGCGGGCATGAGCGTCAAGGACAACATCGAGTCCACGCGTTTTCTCCAGTACGACAGAGAAAGCCCGTGACTCGCGGCAATCTTGTTTATCACGCGTTCAAGATGCACGAGATCTTTTTCGATAAGATAGTTATTCAATTTAATTCCCCCGGTTGCGCCACAATTCGGTTGCTATTAATGGTGGCCTGTTTGATTCTAGCCGTTTGCTTTTATTGTCTGAGCGTTCTCGTTCAGACCCGCACTGGTCAATGCGATACGTTTCAAGTGCACGAGACGTGCCATGTATTTCGAAGAGAACACGATTGCTGCTACACCCCGTAGCGTCCCCAGCCGTCACATTCACCGGGCTGTTACGCCGCAGCGTTACGTAACGGTTGCGAAAAGATCGTAACGCGGAGAGGGATGGAGTGGGTCATCGTTGCCGGATTAGCTGTTTTGGGCGGTGGGACTCAATTAGATTTTACCGGGCCTTTTTCCCGCATTTTTTGTACAGCGCTAATTCGTTTCTACCGATTAAACGGTGAACAGGTTCACAGGTGTAGGTGGTGCGGCCTTATAACTACATCCGCCTAATTAATCCCGATATTGTCTCGACCGCATTTGCCAATAGCGACTAGTATCGGTTAAAAGGACGGCGAAAAAATAACGCCACCCATCCTGATATATCTCGCGTGGCGGAAGGACACCCGGCGCGAATTCTCAGGAAACAGATTGGCCGGCTCGCCCCGCGTTCGTACGCTTTTTGCGTCGATTGTTTGTGCGATTTGCCGGTTCTCGGAAGGAGCTTCCGATGAATCCTTCAACCCAACCGGGCTCCCTTATTATTTCGTCCTCTGACTCGAAGGCCCTGAATGAGGAATTACAGGCGATCAATGGGGAGCTTCGTTCTACCGGCGAGGGACTCGAAGCAGGTAAGGAAGAGCTTCAGTCGGTCAATGAAGAACTCGTCACGGTGAACATCGCACTGGCCGATACAGTCGCCGAAACCGTCGACGGCAACGACGAGCTGCAATACCTGATCACCTCCACCGGTATAGCAACGGTGGCCGTCGATCGCGAACTGCGGATCAAACGATACACGCCGCGTGCGGCCGAATTGTTCCGGCTGAGTGCATCGGATATTGGGCGGTCCCTGCTTCATCTCCGCCATGGGCTCGATTATCCCGACATGGCCGCCGACGCCCGCGCCGCGTTCAACGAGTTCAAACTGACCGAACGCGAGATCGGCTCGGATCGGGGCGAATGGTTTATCGCGCGCGTATTGCCGTATCGCAGGACGGGCGATCACATCGACGGCGCCGTGATCACCCTGATCGACATCACCGTGCGTCGCGCCGCCGAAACCGTCACGCGCAGCAGCGAAGAACGCCTGTGGCTCGCGGCCGTCACCACGGACGACTATGCAATCATCGTGCAGGACATGGATGGTCTCGTGGTCATGTGGAACGGCGGCGCGCAGCGCATTTTCGGCTACCTGGAAAGCGAAGTGCGCGGCAAGCCTATCGATCTCATCTTTCTTCCCGATGACCGCGACGCACACGTGCCGCAGATGGAACGCCAGCGGGCTACCCAGGCCGGGCGCGCAGAAGACGAACGCTGGCATGTGCGCAGCGATGGCGTAGAGGTCTTCTGCAGCGGCGTGACGACGCCCGTCGAATCGGGTTCGTTCCGGGGCTTCGCGAAGATCTCCCGCGATGTCACCGGCAAGACCGGCGTCGAAAGTCCGCAGCAACTCACGCTGGCGCTGGAGCGCGCCATTCGCACACAAGCCGAAGCCGCAAATCGCGTGAAGGACGAGTTCTTTTCTGTCCTGTCGCATGAGTTGAAGAACCCGCTCAACCTGATTCACGTCAAGGCCGAGCTGCTCACGCGCACCCCCGAGGTGCGCGACAACGCGATCGTCCAGGATGCCGCCGACGCCATCCAGCGCGCGGTGGCGGGACAGGCGAAGATCATCGACGACCTGCTGGATTTGTCGCGCGTGCGCACGGGCAAGCTCGCGCTGCGGTTCTCGCCGGTGGACGTGACGTCGATGTTGCGTGCAGTCGTGCAAGCAAGCACGGCGGATGCGGTTTCGGGGGGTATCGATTTATCGATGACAGGCGCCGACGCCGCCATGATGATTTACGCCGACGCCGAACGCGTCGAGCAGATGATCTGGAATCTCGTGCGCAATGCGCTGAAATTCACGCCGGGCGGCGGCCGCGTGCAGTTGGCGATATCGCAGCTTGCGGGTTCCGTGTGCCTTGACGTGACGGACACCGGGCAGGGCATTGCGCCGGACTTTCTGCCACGCATCTTCGAGATGTTCAGTCAGGCCGATGGCGGCGGCCGTCGCGATCGCGGTGGTCTCGGTATCGGGCTGTCGCTCGTAAAGCAGCTTGCAGAGTTGCATGGCGGGCGCATCGAGGCGGAGTCGGCAGGGTTGGGACAGGGCGCGCGCTTCAGGCTGTGGTTGCCGGAGAATGCGCCGTCGCCGCGCGGGGAAGCGCCGCGCGAACTCGTCGATCCGAGCATCCTGACGGGCCTGCGCGTGCTGCTTGTCGATGATTCCGTCGAAGCGCTCGAAGCGTTTCGCACGTTGCTGGAAATGGAAGGCGCGCATGTGCGGGCTGAGCCGAGCGCGGAGCAGGCGCTCGTGGCCACGACGCAGCAGGAGTTCGACGTGGTGCTTTCGGACATCGGCATGCCGACCATGAACGGCTACGAGATGATCCGGCAGATGCGCAGCACGCCGCGAACCGCGAGAATTCCGGCGCTTGCGCTGACGGGTTTTGGCCGCGAGCAGGACGTGAAAAAAGCGCTGGATGCCGGCTTCGACGGGCATTTGAGCAAGCCGGTTTCGCTGCATGCCCTGGTCGCAGCGATCGACCGGAGTTTGCATAAGTCTTTCAGTTGAGCGATTTTCTGTTTCACCGATAAAAAAATTCCGGACACGATGTGGCGCGGCTGAATCTGGCCGCTGTTTGCGTGCGTATATTCGATCGGTATCGATCGAGGGGCCGTTGATCTTGAACATTTCAAGCGGCCGTATCGATGCCAGTCACAGCTTTTGTCTGCTCCAGAAAACGATGCTATTGAAGATTGGAGAGCGCAATGCACAACGACCTCACCGAATTCGAACTGGACTGGCTGCTCGAACTGGCAATTAACGGAAGCGGGAGGATACCCGCCACGATTGCCGCGCATTTTCGGGAGCTGGGTTACGCCGAACTGATCTTTTCGACGACCTGCGTCACACGCAAGGGCCGCGAAACTTTGATGGCAGGAATGCAGGCCGGAGCGGGGTCGAAGATCAAGGTACGGCCGGGGGTGTTGCTGGATTGAAGTGGGGTGTGCGGCACCCTGGCGGCCGCTACATCAAGCCACTTGGAGGCCCGCTGATCTTTTCACATCATTGTGGCGAACCCGACGGCGAGGGGAAATGAAGGTGTACATGGCAACCTCCCAACGAAGCTGGCCTCTCGCTCGTCCCGCTACGGAACAAGGACGTGCAGCGTATGGGCGGGACGTGCACGACCCGGCACTAGCTCAGCGCTTTCTCTTTGCATTATACGTATTTTGTATATACAATTAGGTTCATGCACGTCACCTTCGATCCGAACAAGAATTCCCGAAACATCACCGACCGTGACCTTTCCTTTGAGCGCGCAGTGGACTTTGATTTCGGAACCGCCCTATAGGCTCCGACGAGCGGCGCGAGTACGGCGAGGTTCGGTATATTGCGCTCGGCTTCCTTGACGCCCGTTTGCATGTGCTGTGTTTCACTGAAACCGATGATGGGATCCGCGTGATCAGTTTTCGCAAGGCTAATTCGAGAGAGGTAAAACGCCATGACAGCACGCAAACCCATGATTGATGAGCACGATGAAGTGCGTGAACTCACGACTGACGATCTGAAGACGTTCGAGCGCGGTGAGAATGCGTTGCCGCCTTCTTTGCGCGCGAAAGTTGGGGTGCGTGGCAGCCAGAAGGCTCCGACCAAGGTTCCGCTTTCGCTTCGACTGTCGCCGCAGGTGGTGGCGGCTTTCAAGGAAACCGGAGATGGCTGGCAGACACGGATTGATCTGGTGCTGTCTGAGTGGCTGAAAACGCATTCGCCGAAGGAGTTGACGGTATAGCTGCACCATGCGTTCTCCTACGGATCGAACGCCGTGCTCGCGAGCGCCGGGCTTAGAACAATCTCAGGCTCTTAGTTCGGGCGCGGCTTTCATCGGCGCTCTTTAAGCGGTCCTTTCCGGCGTGGCAGGATCACATCAAGACAATGTCGTATTGTTCCTGACTCAAATTCGACTCGACCTGCAACGACACCGGCTTGCCGATAAAGTCCATCAGCATGGCCAGATGCTGCGACTCTTCTTCCAGAAACAGATCGATTACCTGCTGTGACGCCACCACCCGGAACTCGCGCGGGTTGAATTGCCGCGACTCGCGCATGATCTCGCGCAGCACGTCATAACACACCGTGCGCGGTGTCTTGACCTGGCCTTTTCCATCGCACGTCGGGCAAGGCTCGCACAGCACATGGGCCAGCGATTCGCGCGTGCGCTTGCGCGTCATCTCGACCAGTCCAAGCTGGGAAAATCCGTTGACCGTCACCCGCGTGCGGTCGCGCGACAACGCCTTCTTCAACTCCCCGAGAACCTGGTCGCGATGCTCGACGTTCTCCATATCGATGAAATCGATAATGATGATCCCACCCAGATTCCTGAGCCGCAATTGCCGCGCAATCGTATGGGCGGCTTCGAGATTGGTCTTGAAGATCGTATCGTCGAAATTCCGGGCGCCGACATAACCGCCCGTATTCACGTCGATAGTGGTCATGGCCTCGGTCTGATCGATCATCAGGTATCCGCCCGACTTCAGATCCACGCGGCGGGATAACGCGCGCTGGATCTCCGCTTCGATGTTGTACAGATCGTAAAGCGGGCGCTCGCCTGAATAATGATGCACGCGCGATGCAACCGCCGGCGTGAACTCGGCCGCGAAGTCCGCAAGCATCTGATACGTCTCGCGCGAATCCACTTGAATGCGCGAGGTCTCGTCATTCACGAAATCGCGCAATACGCGCTGTGCCAGATTGAGATCCTGATGCAGCAACGAAGTCGGCGCCACGCGCTGGGCCTGCGCGACGATCGTCGTCCATGTCTTGCGCAAGTATGCGACGTCGGCGGCAAGTTCTTCGCTCGTCGCATCTTCTGCGATCGTGCGGACGATGTATCCGCCTTTTTCATCCACGGGCAGAACCGCCGTGAGACGCGCACGAATCGCCTCGCGCTCGGTCTCACTCGCGATCTTCTGCGAAATCCCGATATGTGGTTCCTGCGGCAAATAAACCAGCGTACGTCCTGCGATGCTCACCTGAGTCGAAAGCCGCGCGCCCTTGGTACCGATAGGATCCTTCACCACCTGCACCATCAGCGCCTGCCCTTCAAACACGATCTTCTCGATGGGGATATGCGGCGCACTCGAATGCGTCTCGCCGGCAATGCGCGGATGCCAGATATCGGCAACATGAAGGAACGCGGCGCGCTCGAGCCCGATGTCGATAAACGCCGACTGCATGCCCGGCAATACACGCACGACCTTGCCAAGATATACATTACCCACTCGGCCGCGCGACAACGTGCGCTCGACATGAAGCTCCTGCACCGCGCCTTGCTGAACGAGGGCAACGCGGGTTTCCTGCGGTGTGACGTTGATCAGAATTTCTTCGTTCATGGACGGGTTTAAAAGTCGACGCGCGCCACGCGCAGGAGTGCGGCTGTTTCGAAAAGAGGCAGGCCCATGATACCCGAATAGGACCCTTCAATCCGTTCGATAAACGCTGCCGCGCGTCCCTGAACGCCATACGCACCGGCCTTTCCGAGCGGTTCACCAGTGGCGGCGTAGCGTTGCAGTGCAGCACGGTCGACCGCGGCGAAGCGCACGAGCGAACGCGACAGGACGGGCTGGAGCATCCCGCCTTCGGAATCGACGACGGTGAGCGCCGTCAACACTTCGTGATCACGCCCGGACAGCCGTTCGAGCATTGCGACGGCATGGGCGGCATCGTCCGGTTTGCCCATGATGGCGCCATCGAGCGTGACGGTTGTATCGGCAACAAGGATGGGCGAAGGCGCGTGCTCGCCCTTTACGCGCCGAGCATATGCAGCCTGTGCCTTCGCCGCGCATACGCGCAGGACGTAGGCATCGGCGGCTTCGCCGGGAAGCTCGGCTTCGAGCGCTTCGGCGTCTTCATCAGGAAGGGGCAGGAGCAGTTCGCACTTGACGCCGAGTTGCTGCAACAACTCCCGGCGCCTGGGACTTTGCGACGCTAGATAAACAAACGCAAACGTGGTCGATGACATTGAGGCAATCCTCGAAGCGCACGCGTTGGCGGTTCCGCGCCTTCGATGACCCGTTGCCGTTCACGCGCGATGATATGGGTGGTTCTGCGTGATGCTCCACGCACGATAAAGCTGCTCGGCCATGAGCACGCGGACCATGCCGTGCGGCAGCGTAAGACTCGACACACGCAGTAATACGTCGGCGCGCGCCTTGATGTGCGGATCGAGACCGTCGGCACCGCCGATCACGAAGGCCACGTCGCGGCCATCTTGTTGCCAGTCGGGAAGGGCGCCGGCGAGTTGCATCGTGGTCCAGTCGCGGCCGCGTTCATCGAGCGCGACAAGACGCGCATTTTTCGGCAACGCTGCTTCGATGCGCACACGTTCAGCCGCCATGACGCTCTCGGCGTTACGGCCCGACGAGCGCTGTTCAGGCTTGATCTCGCGCAACTCCACGCGCAGCTCGGGCGGCATGCGTTTCGCATATTCGTCGAAGCCGGTTGCGATCCAGTCGGGCATCTTGTGGCCGACCGCGAGGATATGAAGTTTCATGGCAGCGTGAGGCGCACGAAGCGTCCGCCTTCAGGTAAAGCGGTACGTTCGCACTGAACCTGAAGCTCAGCGACGCGTGGTCTTGCGCGCGGGCTTGGCCGCCGGTTCGTCTTCCTCGTCTTCTTCGTCCGCGGTCACACGCGCGCCGCCGAAACCGCCTGCGCTTTGCAGCTTCACGCGCACGGGTTTGTCACCCCAGACTTCTTCGAGGTTGTAGTACTGGCGCAGCGCCGGCTGCAGGATATGGACGACGGCGTCACCGCAATCGACCAGCACCCATTCGCCGATTTCCTCGCCCTCGGTGCTGATGACGTCGCCGCCCAGCTCCTTGACCTTTTCGCGCACGCTGTTCGCAAGCGCCTTGGTCTGACGATTCGACGTGCCGCTCGCCACGATCACACGGTCGAAGAGGGCGGTCAGGTGAGTGGTGTTGAACACCTTGATGTCCTGCGCCTTGACGTCTTCGAGACCGTCGATGATCGCGCGTTGAAGCTTTTGAATTTCCATATTTTTACCGATGGTACAAGTGGTGTTGAACAATATAGTCCCATACGGCGGACGGAACATTACTCTCGGCAGCAATCCCGCCTGCCGCGTGCGTTTTGAGGCGTTCGCCCGACTGCTCGCGGATTTCGGTGGCGGACACTTCGAGCGCCAGCGCCGAGTCGATCAACAGGTGCCCGTGCGGCGTGGACCGGAGCACATCCGCGCTCGCGCTGCGGGCCGCAATTTCCTCGGCAACAGCGGGTGAAACCGTCGATACATCGAAACCCGCGCGTGTTTCCACGCATACGTGCGCAAATTCGAACAGCCGTTTCCAGTCGCGCCAAGAATCCAGATGCACGAGCTGGTCGGCGCCGATCAGCAACGCCAGCGACGCATCCGCGCCTTCCCGCTCGCGCCAGCGCGCGAGCGTCTCCACGGTATAGGTTGGGCCATCGTGATCGATTTCGTCGGTCGCGACGGTGATCTTCAAACCGTCGATGTGCAGCGCTTGCGCCGCTGCGCGAGTCATTGCGAGCCGGTGATGCGCCGGCGTCACGTCTTTTTTCTGCCACGGTTGGCCTGCCGGCAGAAATACGAGTTCGGTCAGGTCCAGCAACTCGGCGAAACGCCGCGCGAGCGCCATGTGAGCGTTGTGTATCGGGTCGAACGTGCCGCCCAGCAAGCCGACGCGGTGAACGCAAGGAAGATTGGGTTTCAGTGGACGGTCCTCTTTGGGGACGGAATGCAACGGGTACAGCGCCGGTTTCTCATGTTTCCGTGGCTATTTAAACCCACTCTCGCGCGACAAGGAAATCGGAATAAAGCCGCGCTTCGGGCGTGCCGGTTTCCGGTTTCCAGTTGTATCGCCATGAAACGGCCGGTGGCATCGACATCAGGATGGACTCCGTGCGCCCGCCGCTTTGCAGCCCGAACAGCGTGCCCCGGTCGAATACCAGGTTGAATTCAACGTAGCGGCCTCGCCGATAGGCCTGGAATTCCCGCTCGGCTTCGCCATACGGCGTGTTGCGCCTGCGTTCGATGATCGGCACGTAGGCGTTGAGAAAGTTGTCGCCGACGCTGCGCATCATCGCGAACGATTCGTCGAAACCGGGTTCCGAGAAATCGTCGAAAAAAATCCCGCCGATACCGCGCGGCTCGTTGCGATGCTTGAGATAAAAATACTCGTCGCACCATTTCTTGAAACGCGGGTATAAATCCGCGCCGTACGGCACAAGCGCGTCACGGCACACGCCGTGGAAATGCTGCGCGTCTTCCTCATAACCGTAATACGGCGTCAGGTCCATTCCGCCGCCGAACCAGAAGAGCGGCGCCTCGCCGGCTTTCGTGGCGATCAGCAGGCGCACGTTCATATGCACGGTCGGGCAGTGCGGATTGCGCGGATGCATGACCAACGATACGCCCATTGCCTCGAAACCGCGGCCGGCCAGTTGCGGGCGCGCGGCACTCGCCGATGGCGGCAGGGAATCGCCCGCGACATCCGAAAAGCCAATGCCGCCGCGCTCGAAAAACTGCCCGCCTTCGAGAATCCGGGTACTCCCGCCGCCGCGCAGCCGCTCCTCTGGCCCACGCTGCCATGAATCGACGGCAAATTCGGCGCCATCGAACCCGCCGAGCGTATCTGCGATCTGCTTTTGCAAACCGGTGAGATAGGTGCGGACAGCGTGTACGTCGTAGGTCGAATCGGTCATCGTGCTGCGTGCTTTCTGGTGTGCGGGAAAGGCGGACAAGGAGGCGGTCTGCCGCCATTCGGCGCGTTTCGTCTAAAAACGCACTGCCGGACGCGAAGGTCCGGCAGTGCTGTACTTGAATGCGGTGTCGAATCAGCTTTGTCGGTCCGACGCCTTTCGATTGAGCGCCCGATACCCAATGTCCCGCCGATACTGCATGCCGTCAAACGCGATCTGGTTGATCGTATCGTAGACGACGGATTGCGCGCCGCGAACCGAATCCGACAGACCAACGACACACAGGACGCGGCCGCCGGACGTGGTCAGCTTGCCGTTTTCCAGCGTGGTGCCGGCATGGAACGTCACTGCTTCCGGCGTTTCCGCAGGTATGCCGTTGATCCGGTCGCCCTTGCGCGGCGTGTCCGGGTAGTTGTGAGCGGCGAGCACCACGCCAAGCGCGGTACGCCGGTCCCATTCGATCTCGGCCGTGGCAAGCGTGCCCGCGATCGCGAGTTCAACCACCTTCGAGAAATCACCCTTCAGGCGCGCCATGATCGGCTGCGTTTCCGGATCTCCCATGCGGCAATTGAATTCGAGCGTCTTCGGATTGCCCTGCGCGTCGATCATCAGGCCGGCATACAGGAAGCCCGTGTAGCGGATGCCTTCCTGCTCCATGCCGCGCACCGTCGGCAGGATGATTTCGCGCATCACGCGCGCATGCAGTTGCGGCGTGACGATCGGGGCAGGTGAATACGCACCCATGCCGCCGGTGTTCGGGCCCTTGTCGCCATCGAGCAGGCGCTTGTGGTCCTGGCTCGACGCCAGCGCCAGTACATGCTTGCCATCCACCATCACGATAAAGCTGGCTTCCTCGCCGTCCAGGAACTCCTCGATCACCACGCGTGCACCGGCGTCGCCCAGCTTGTTGTCGGCGAGCATGGAGTCGACGGCTGCATGCGCCTCTTCCAGGCTAGTGGCGACAACCACGCCTTTACCGGCAGCCAGACCGTCCGCCTTGATGACAATGGGCGCGCCCTTCGTGTCGAGATAAGCGTGTGCCGCACCGATGTCCGTGAACGTTTCGTACTCGGCCGTGGGAATGGCATGGCGTTTCATGAACGCCTTGGCAAAGTCCTTCGAGCTTTCGAGTTGCGCCGCTTCTTTGGTCGGACCAAAAATCTTCAGACCACGCGAGCGGAACAAGTTCAC
>NZ_CAXTGZ010000170.1:0-10715 GCF_964243625.1 uncultured Caballeronia sp. | reverse complement strand
GCATACATCACGGCGATGTCGTCGGCGAGACCCGCGACCACGGACAGGTCGTGCGTGATCCAGATCAGCGATGTACCTTGCGTGCGCACGAGCGTCTGCACCTCGGACAGGATCTGCGCCTGGATGGTCACGTCGAGCGCGGTCGTGGGTTCATCGGCGATGATCAAATCAGGCTTGTGCAGCATGGCAATCGCGATCGCCACGCGCTGGCGCATGCCGCCTGACAACTGATGCGGATACGCACGCAGGCGTTCGCCAGGACTTGCGATACCCATTGCCGCGAGCGCTTCGCTTGCTTGCTCACGGGCGGTACTGCGGCTCACATTCCGATGCGCACGCACGGCCTCGATCATCTGCGCGTCGACGCGTTGCACGGGGTTGAGCGTGGACATCGGGTCCTGGAACACCATCGCAATACGGCTGCCGCGCAGGCGCCGCATTTCGGCTTCCGGCAGACCAACAATATTCCTTCCCTTGAACAGTATCTCGCCGCCGACCACGCGGCCGGGTGCATCGATCAGTCCCATGATCGAGAAACCGGTCACGGATTTCCCTGATCCGGATTCCCCGACCAGACCCAGCACGCGACCGCGGCCGAGCGTCAGCGATACATCCTCGACCGCAGGCAGCTCGCCTTCGCGCGTGAAGAAGCGCGTCTTCAGGCCGCGGACTTCGAGGGTGGTATCGGAAGTATGAAAGGCTGCGTTGCTCATTTCACGAACCTCGGATTGAGCAATTCGCGCAGACGGTCGCCGACCATGTTTATCGATACGAGGATGGCGAGCAGCGCAAGACCCGGGTAGACGCTCGTCCAGTATTCGCCCGAGAGCATGGTCTGGTAGCCGTTGGCAATCAGCAGCCCGAGCGATGGTTCCGTGATCGGCACGCCGAGCCCGAGAAAGGACAACGTTGCTTCCAGCGTGATTGCGCGTGCGACCTGCAGCGTGCCGACCACGATCAGCGGCGGCAGGCAATTCGGCAGCATATGAACGAGCACGATGCGCCAGTTCGGAATTGCCAGGCTGCGCGCCGCTTCGACATACTCGCGCCGGGCTTCGACTAAAGCCTGCGCGCGCGCTGTGCGGGCGTAGTACGCCCATTCGATCAGCACCAAAGTGAGCACGACGTTCGTCACGCTTTTGCCGAGGAACGCGAGCAGCATCATCGCGACCAGGATGGACGGGAAGGCGAGCAGCAAATCGACAAGCCGCATGATGAGGCTGTCCACCTTGCCGCCTGCGTATGCCGCGATCAACCCGAATACTGTGCCAACGACGCCCGCGATTACTGCCGAGCCAAGACCCACTGACAAGCTCAGGCGCAAGCCATAGAGCATCGCTGAATAGAGGTCGCGGCCCTGGCCGTCGGTACCGAGCCAGTACGCGTGCGTGCCGGCGCTGTTCATGGAGCCGGGCGGAAGGCGGGCATCGAGGACATCGAGCTGAAGGAGGTCGTAGGGATTCTGCGGCGTGATGTACGGCGCGAAAACCGCGGCAAGCATGAGCAAGACTGCAACGATCAACGCGCCCAGCGCGACTGGCGAACGCACGAAGTCGGCCACGAGTTGACGCCATGGCGACCGGCGCTTCGATACAGCGCGCACAGGCGTTTCGGGAACGAGAGGCGTGGTGCTCATCGCGCGCCCTCCAGCCGCACGCGCGGATCGAGGAATTTATAGAGGATATCGACCAGCAGGTTCAGCGTGACGAACATGCACACGACCACGATCAGGTACGAAAGGATCACCGGCCGATCGAGCGCGTTGATGCTGTCGAGAATCAGCTTGCCTGCGCCGGGCCACGAGAAAACGGTCTCCGTCACGACCGCGAACGCAATGGTCGAACCAAACTCGAGTCCGATCACCGTGACGAGCGGTATCAGCGTGTTGCGCAAGATATGCACGAGCACGACACGCATCGGCGACAAACCCTTGGCGCGCGCAAAGCGCACATGTTCCATCGGCATGACTTCGCGCACGCCGGCGCTCGTCAGGCGCAACACGAGCGAGACCTTGAAAAGCGAGAGATTCAACGCGGGCAAAATAAGGTGGCGCAGCCCGTCGATGGTCAGCCACGACCATTGCACACCGAACAGGCTTGCAGTTTCACCGCGCCCGCTCGCAGGCAGCCATCCGAGCTTCACGCTGAAGAGCATGATCAGCATCAGGCCCACCCAGAACGTAGGCAGCGAGAAGCCGACAATGCTGCCCGTCATCAACATCTTCGAAAGCGGATTGCGCGGATGCAAGCCCGAAAAAAGCCCAAGCGGAATGCCGATGAAAAGCGCCAGCAGCAGCGCCGATACCGCCAGTTCGAGTGTCGCCGGAAGGCGTTGCAGGATCAGGCGAATCGCGGGTTCGTTATAAACGAAGCTATTGCCGAGATCGCCGTGCGCGGCGCCCGCGAGAAACGCGAGGTACTGCTTCCACAGCGGCTGATCGAGGCCAAGTTGCGCGATGATCCGCGCGCGATCGACCTGGTCGACATCCTGCCCGATGAGGATATCGATTGGATTGCCGATCGCATGCAAGCCGATGAACACGATCAGCGTCATCAGCAGCACCACGAACGCCGCTTGCGCGACGCGGCGAACGAGCCAGCCGCTCATCGGTCCTCCGCATACTGGGGCGGTGCGTCGGCGGGCGTGAATTCATCGCCGAAAAGTTCGGGCTCCGCGTAGGCTTCGAGCGCCGCGTAATGCTGCTCCACGTCTTCGCGGTACAGCAAACTCGCGATGCCTTGCGCGAGACGTTTCGCGCCCGTGCTGATGGCGGGAATGTCGCCGGAGACGGCGCCGTGCGAAAGCGTTGCCGGATAGCAGAAGCAATGAACATTCGACAAACCCGGGCAATCCCCCGGCGTTTTCTCTAGGAACTCGAAGGCGGGGCCGACATCGGGCGAGTCGGACAGTTCGGCGTCTTCGTCGCCGGGTGGCGGGGTGTACCGGTCGGCCCATGTGCGGATGAACGGCGCGAACGCGGCGAATTCCGGGCGCGCGTTCCAGTCCACCTTGAAGCCCGTCGAGACGATCAGGAAGTCAGCCGCGAACGTGCCCTTCGGCGTGTGGATGGCGAGACCATCGGCTGTTTCTTCCACCGACAAAACCGGGCAGCCAAGATTGAACCGCACGCTGGGATGATGACGCGACACCCGTAACGTGCTGCCCCGCGGCGGCGGCACCTGCACCGTATTGATGTAGTGCCGGATCTTCCACTTCCATTCATCGGGGAGAGTCTGGTGGCCGTGCGTCAGGCCCGGATTGCCTGCACCCTTGCCCTTGTTCACGCGTGGCAGGTCCGGACGTCTGATCAGCAAATCGACACTCGCAGCGCCTGCTTCGAGTGCGGTCGCCGCACTGTCCATGGCCGACGATCCGCCCCCGACGACGGCAATACGCTTGCCGCGAAGCGTGCTGAAATCAACCCTGTCCGATGAATGCGCCCAACGCGAACGCGGCAACCCGTCGATAAAACCCGGCAACGCCGGTCCGCCCAGACCATCGCGTCCGGTTGCAAGCACGACGCGCCGCGCGAAGACATCGAAACGGTTTTCGTGCGTGCGAACGCTCAGCACCACAAGACCATCCGCACGCGGCGTCACGGCTTCGATGATGTGGCCATTGCGGACGTCGAGTGCGAGCACGCGGCGATACCAGACCAGATATTCCATCCACTGCAGCCGGTCGATCTTGTCGAGCGCCTGCCATGCTTCAGCCCCGAACTGCGCTTCGAACCACGCGCGAAACGTGAGTGCGGGCAAGCCGAGCGCCGGCCCGGTCAGCTGTTTTGGCGAGCGTAGCGTTTCCATGCGCGCAGTCGTGGCCCAGGGTCCTTCGAGCCCCTCCGGCGAGCGATCGAAGATGCGTGCGCGCACGCCGAGCAACTTCAACGCCGCCGATGCCGCCATCCCCGCCATCCCGCCGCCGATCACCGCGACGTCCAGCACGTCATGGCCATCGTGCGTCCTGCTCGTCACCCATTCGCGCGCCGGCAATTCGAGAAGGGACAGGTCCTCGGCAAGCCGCGCCTCGAGCGCCGCGAGCCCTTTGATCTGGTTCGATGAAACGTTGATGTCGAGGCTCACGTGGCGGGCTCTTCGGTCGGATTGAGGGTGTCGTCGGCTTCGCCGTAGAGCGCCTGGAGAATCGCGCTGTGCTGGCCGGCGTCGTGCAGGACGAAGTCGGGAAGGATCTCGGCGGCGGCGTGCATGAGGGCATCGGCGGCGGCCAGCGTCGCCGCGCTCGGCGGCCGGAACTCCGGTGTGATGACGCCGAACAGGAACGGTATGCGGATATCGAGCGGGCGCAGCACCACGCCTTCCACGGGCAAACCGCGTGCGGTCACCGGTTCCATCACGGCGAGCCCGAGGCCCGCGCGAACGGCTCCAAGCGCATTCAGCGATGAGTTCGTTTCGATCACGCCAGCCGTGCGCACGCCGGCTTGCGCGAACGCCGAATCGAGACGGGGGCGCAGGCGGTAGGGGTTTTGCATCGTTACAAGACGGCGGCCGGCGAAGTCGCTCAACGCGATACGCGGCGCTTTTGCCAGCGGGTCATCGGCGCGCACGGCGGCCACGCACGCAGACTCGCCAATCCAGTGAACGAGCACGCCGCGATGTTCCAGCGGCAAGCTGGACACGCCCATATCGACCATGCCGTTCAGTACGGCGTCGACGACCTGTTCGGGCGCGGCGCTGCGCAGATGCACGGATTCGAGCGCATGGGTCAGGTTGAGCAACGCGAGCGCGTGGGGCACGAGGCCGGCCGCAAGCGCTGACGTGGCCGCGATGGTCAGCGGCGGCGGCGCCTGCATTGCAATCTGTTCCGCACGCGACTTGACCTGTCTCAGGCTTGCAAGCGTGCGTTCTACGTCCTGGTAAAGCTCGGACGCCTCACGCGTCGGCGCGACGCGCGGGCCGAAACGCTGGAACAGCGGATAGCCAATCTCCGCCTCCAGTTCTTGTATGGAACGCGATACCGCCGGCTGCGATCGCCCGAGCAAGCGCCCGGCAGCGGTGACGCTTCCGGCGGACATGACGGCGGCAAAGGCTTCGAGTTGGCGAATTTCCATGGCCGGCGGATTGGGTATCAGTGAATGCAGAAAACACATTCTTGCGCCGCGACCATGCGAAATGCAAATGATCAAAAATTATATTGATAGATAAAAGCGCGAAGCAGGGCCCCTTTCTCATCCGGACGCCCGGCCGCGCGCCTGTGCAGTCTTCAAATAGTGGCAGTTTTCGTGCGCGTCGGTGCGGCTTTGTCGAGGAAAGAAAAGAATGCGTCCGCTGCATATCCCGCGAGGAAGGCGACCGCGAGCGGTGACGCGGAACCCACTTGTGTCTTCCAGACGCTGCCAAACAGTCCGATCACAGAGCCCACAATCAGCGCGATGATGAGCCGGGTTCGATTTGAATAACGCGCATTTGCGGGGTCGAATGTCCTGGAACTGATTTGCGCCGCCGATTCGCGCAGGATGTAAGCGAGCGCGCCAAGCACTGCGTAAAGCACCGGGAGTAGATATGACGTTACCGCGCCCCAGAAGATATCGCTGGTGCGCTCCGCGTTTTGCGCCATCGCGCGAATGTCCTGATACACGGCAAGTTTGCGCATGCCGTCGTCGACCGCGTCTTCCGGGCCTATCGCTTTTGGCGGTATCGAAATCTGGGTTCCGGCGTCTGTCGGTTCGAGCAGGATTGGAAGCAATAGCTCCAGGTTCTCACGCTGCGTAGGCCCGCTCAGCATCCACGGCGATCCATATACGTTGTCCGATCCATGTCCCGTAAGCCGGATCAGCCAAAGCGTTTCTGCGTAAAGCTGACGATTGTTCCGCGAGAAATCCTGGAGGGTCTCTTTAAGCAGTCGCGCCGCCGGGGTCTGCGACAAACCCAGGTCGGTTATTTCCCACGAATCTGACGCAGGAGCAGGTGCCGCCGCGGCATCCGACGCCTGGGTTGAGCCGGACGCAATCCTGATCAGGTCTCCGTTTTTCAGGGAGGGCGCGGCTCCCGTTCTGGTTTTTTCGGCGCTTGCGGATGCGACCGGCGCCGAAGCTCCCTGCACCGCTTTGGCCTTGATGATGGCGATCCGGTAGTCCTGCAACTGATCGTGAATGAGCAGGGCGTTTTTATCGTTTTGGTCGATCAGCGATTTACCTTTCACCGAGAGATCCGAGCCCGTGAAGCAAAGCATGGATACAGGCACGATGAAAATCACCAGCCAAAGCGTCAGCCGGGAGTAGAACCTTGCGATCTTCTTGGCATCGGAGATCGTTCCTGACGCGAGCGTTTCCAGCGAACACGGCTGGATGGCTTTGGCGATAGACGTTTTCGCAGCGTACAGGTCCTTTTCAATGTCAGGTGTCCATTTGCCTCGTGCAAAAGCTTCACGGGCAACCGCGATCGCCCTTATGGACTCGGGCGGAAGTTCGATAGCTTTATCCGCCGCATAGTCCAGCATCTTCTCGCAATCCTCGAGGAGCCTGGGAATATGGCTACCGGCGAAATTCCAGCATCCCTGCCGTTGTGGACATACAGCATCGTTGGCGGTGGTATCGCACATGGTCGGCTCCGGGCGGATAAAAGAATGTTTGTTTCTGAGTTTCCTTGTCTAGCGCAAACGATTGGCAGGGAGATGGATTGAAATTTTTTATGTGCCTTGGCGAACACACGTTACGTACGTGATGGCGCGCCGAGTCTTGGCGAAGCGATGTGCAACGCGTGGAATTCAATGCAGTAATCGCGCCGCGTTCTGTTGTGCACGGCCTGGGGTGGTTCGTACTGTAAGCGCCCAAAACACCAGCGCAACAGCGCTTGCCGCAAAGCCAAGCGTACATACGCCGCTCCACCCGTCTCTTGCATAAACCCAAGTCGATAACACCGCGCCGAGCCCGCTGCCAACAGAATAAAACAGCATGTAGCAGCCAACCAGCCGTCCGTGCGCTTCGGGCCGGGTGCTGAAGATCATGCTCTGGTTGATCACGTGGATGGCTTGTCCGCCCATATCGAGCAGGACGATGCCGGCAATCAGAAGCGCAATGCCATGCGGCATGAAGCCGATGGGAATCCAGCACGCCAGCATGCACACCAGCGCGACACCTGTTGTCCATTGCCCGAGTCCGCGGTCTGCGAGATGGCCCGCACGCGCGGCCGCAAGCGCGCCGATCGCACCGACCAGACCGAACGCGCCGATTTGTGTATGCGACATCGAGAAAGGCGGCGCACTCAGGGGCAAGACCAACGCGCTCCAGAAGATGCTGAAGGCCGCGAACATCAGCAGTCCGATCATTCCGCGGATCTGCAGCACGCGTTCTTCGGCGAGCAGCGTGAACATGGAGCGCAACAGCTTCCGATAGGTGAGCGTCACCGGCTGAACATGCGGCAACGGCAACGCACGGGACAGCACGATCAACATGATTGCCGCCAGCACGCTCGACAGGAAATACACCCAGCGCCAGCCGGCGATGTCCGTCACCACGCCCGCCAAAGAACGCGCCATGAGCAAACCGACCACCACGCCGCTTTGCGTCGCGCCCACGACTCTTCCGCGTTCCGATTCGTGCGCGAGCGTCGCGGAGTATGCAATCAGCCCTTGCGTCATCGCGGTGCCCGCCATGCCCACGCCGACCATGCCGATCAGCAACAAAACGGGCGACACCGCAAGTCCGACGACGATCAACGCCACTGCGAGAAACACGAGCTGCGCGCAGATCAGTCGTTTGCGATTCACGAGGTCTCCAAGCGGCACGACCAGCAACAAGGCAAGAGCGCACCCAACTTGAGTTGCAGTGATCACGCCGCCGACCACTGCGTGACTTATACGGAAGTCTGCTGCAATCGCATCCAGCAACGGTTGTGCGTAATACACGTTCGCGACACTCGCAGCGCAACAGACTGCGAGCAACAACACCAACGGGGCCGGCACACGAAGCGATATGTGTTGTGCGCTTGCTGGATTCATCGGTCATTCCTCCGGTCGTCAAATCTAGTTGCGAATTAAAACTGGTTTGAGTGTAAATGAAACCTGTTTTAAAATGCAACTAGTTTGAGCGACGCGTACAAGCCTCCGGTCGTCAAATCTAGTTGCGAATTAAAACGGGTTTGAGTGTAAATGAAACCTGTTTTAAAATGCAACTAGTTTGAGCGACGGCGTACAAGCGATCGTTTTTTCGAAAGCAACGATGGAGGTGGTGCAATGGCTCGAAGCAAAGGCCTCCCGGATTCATCGTGCCCGGTGGCGCGGGCACTCGACGTTGTCGGTGACCGCTGGTCGATGCTGATCATTCGCGACGCATTCGATGGCGTTCGCCGGTTTGGAGCGTTCCAGGAAAGCCTTCTTATCGCGCGGAACATCTTGACGGACCGGCTCAAGCAGCTTGTCGAGTCGGGCGTGCTGGATTGCGTTCCGGCATCGGATGGATCGGCTTATTGGGAATATGTGCTGACGCCCAGAGGCAAGGCGTTGTTCCCGGTGATCGTCACGTTGCGGCAGTGGGGCGAAGGGAATCTGTTCGAACGCGGAGAGAAACACTCGGTGCTCATCGACAGAACGAACGGAAAGCCGGTTTCCACGCTCGCGTTGAAAAACGCGAACGGGAAAGCGCTGGCGATGGAGGAGACGTTTGTGAAGAAGGTAGGGGAACAATGACGTTTTGCTAGATGCTTCCCCGGCAATGCCGGAGAAGCATCTAGCATCAAACCGCCGGGCACAAATTCGGTGTATTGCCGTGTCAAGGCCCCGACGACGCTTCGAAGGAATCGCCCTGATCATTCTGGCGCGCCAGGCGCGCGCGCAATACGTCGATCTGATCGAGCAGATCAAGCGCGAGCGCGACACCTTGAGCATTCAGTTCCAGATCCCGTGTGAGCCGTTGCGCGGTGACGGCGCGTCGCAGCGAGGCGCCACTGAACCGCCATTCCTCGATGCGCGCGCCCCGAGGTTCAAACGCGCCCTCGTTCACCCACAGCGTGAACTGCTCTTCGGACGCACCCGTGACGCGGCACAGCTCGATCAGCGTGAACTCGACGTGTTCCTCGACAACCTCGCCCTGCAGATAGACCGGATCGTTTTCGTTCATGATGGGTCACCCATAAAAATTCGCGCGTGGGTCGAACTCGAACGCCTCGCGCAAGGCGTTGTAGGCGGCTTTCTTGGCATCGGTATCGGCGCGGGGCAGGACGATGCCGAGCACCACATAAAGATCGCCGGCCGGGTTGCCGGGGATGCCTCGGCCCCTGAGCCTCAGGCGCCGTCCCGCCGCGGACCCGGCCGGGACGTTCATGGTCACCTGACCGGAAGGCGTCGGTACGACGACCTCCGCGCCCAGCGCGGCTTCCCACGGCGCCACGGGAAGATCGAGCGTCACGTCGCGGCCATCGACTCGATACCGCTTGTGTTCCTCGAGCGTGACTTCCAGATACAAGTCGCCCGCCGGAGCGTTTCCGGTGCCGGCGCCGCCCTGGCCAGCGAGCCGGAGGCGCTGGCCGTCGAGAATGCCTTTCGGAATCGATACATCGAGCGTGCGGGTTTGATAAGTGACGCGTCCGTGGTCATCGACGGATGGCATTTGCAGCGTAAAAGTCCGCTGCGCGCCGTTGTACGTGTCCTCCAGGCTCACCGATACCCGCGCGTGATGGTCCTCGCCGCGCCAGTCGAACGATTGGGAGCGCGGCGCATGGCGTTGGCGCGCACCGAAAAGATCGCTGAAAAAGTCGTCCGTATCCTGCGCGCCGCCGGCTCCCTGATACTCGAAACCATCGCTGACATCCGGGCGCGGACGAATCTCATCGCCATCTTTGAGACCCGTGCCGAGGGCATCGAATGCGGCGCGCTTTTCCGCGTCTCTCAGCACCTGATACGCCTCGCCTACCTCCTTGAAGCGTGACTCGGCGTCCGCGTCCTTGTTCAGGTCCGGGTGAAACTTGCGCGCGAGCTTGCGATGCGCAGTCTTGATTTCCGCCTCGGTGGCCGTTCGCGGGACACCCATCACGGCGTAATAATCCTTGTATTTCATGGTTTAGCCTGTTTCGTCTAATCGATAGACCCACACTGACAAGGTGACCTGCGGCCCTGACGGCAAGCTGTCTCATTAATATACAAGTATGTGCCCAAGCCGTCGAACGCTTACAGAAAAGCGTGCAGCGCGTCGGCCGCCACGAAAAGCGCGACCGTCTGCTTCACATGCGAGCGGATATCTCCGCGGATTTCATCGAGGTCTTCGCCCATCAAGCCTCGCATGAGCATCGGGGAGACGATTGCATCCAGGAGTTGGGTTGCCAGCGCGTGCGCGTGCCGTTTGTTCGCGGCCTGTGTGCGGGCGTCGAGGGAGCGTCCCGAGTGTTCGGCAATCATGGTCGCCACCGCTTCGACTGCGCGCGACCTGCCGGCGTCGCTCGTGAGTTTCGCCAGCGATGGAAACCGCGGCGCATCCGCCACCACCATCCGTATGAGCGCGATCACTTCGTCGCTTAGCAAGCGCGTGACGAGCGTCTGCGTCACGGCAACGAGCCGTTGCGGGAGTTCCGCCGATTGCGGCGCGTCATACACGAGTTGCAGACTGCGTTCGCAGTTGCGCTTGACCACTTCCGAAAACAGCGCTTCCTTGCCGCTATAGCGGCTGTAGAGCGTCGCCTTGCCCGCGCCCGCCGCCTCGGCGATACGTTCAAGCGATGCCCCGCCGAACCCGTGCTGAAGGAACATGGCCGTGGCGGCATCGAGGA